>DATGMY010000211.1:0-5104 GCA_035307005.1 Flavobacterium sp.
TTTAAAGAAAGTTCTTTAAATGTTAATTGTTGATGAATAACCTCATCACTACTTTGCCCTTCTTTTATTTCCGGTAGAGACTCTTCACTACAAGACACCATACCAAAAATTACCGTCAATAAGCAAACGATTCTTCTCATAATAACATTATTTTTCTAAATTTTGGTAAAAATAATTATAAACCTCAATAAAACAAATTTTTATTTATTTTTTCTATTGAAAGCTTAAAATTAATTCTATATAAACGAAAAAGTTGTTATTGAAATCTGATCGTTTTTTCCTTCTGATAAGATTGCCCCTTTCCAGGGTTAATTTAAAAAAAAGCTCTGAAAATTCAGAGCTTTTAAATATTTTTGTTTAGGGCAATCATTTTTAATGCGGCAACGGCGGCTTCGGTTCCTTTGTTTCCGTGGATTCCTCCGCTTCGGTCGATGGACTGCTGTTCGTTGTTGTCTGTTAAAACACAGAATATCGTGGGGACATCGTATTTAATGTTTAAATCTTTGATGCCTTGGGTCACGCCTTCGCAGACAAAATCGAAATGTTTTGTTTCGCCCTGAATGACACAACCGATGGCTATTACTGCGTCAAATTCTTGGGTTTCCAGCATTTTTTTACAGCCAAAAATCAGTTCGAAACTTCCCGGAACATTCCAGCGGACAATGTTTTCGGGTGTGGCTCCACAATCTGTCAAAACATCGTAAGCTCCCTGAAACAATCCATTGGTAATCTTATCGTTCCACTCAGAAACCACTAATCCGATTTTCAAATCTTTGGCATTGATTAAATCGGTTTTATTGTATTCCGAAAGATTTTTATTTGCTGTTGCCATTATTGAGCCATTCCTAAATAAACGTCAATATTTGCTGCTTCTACAGAAGTTTTATAATTTTCTTTAATGTCTGTAAAAAACTTCAAAGCTTCATTCTTTTTACCTAATTCCAACGCCATCAAACCTGCTTTATAAGCATAGCGTGGTGTTGTAAAATCATTTGACGTGTGGTTTGCAGCTCTTTTGTAGTAATCAAAAGCATCTTCATATTGATTCAGCTCCGTAAAAGCATCACCGATCGCTCCCAATGACATTGATTTTAAAAACAAGTCTTTAGAGTTGAATTGCTCTAAATGTTGAATCGCTTCTTTATATTGACCAAGATTCAAATAAGTTGTTCCGGCATAATAATGAGCATTTTTGGCAGCTTGCGTTCCACTATATTCTTCTGCAATTCCCAAAAAGCCTAATTTTCCTTCTCCTCCGTTCAAAGCTAAATTGAACAACGAATCTGAAGAAACACCACTTACAGCTTGTTCATAATATTGCTGTGCCTGAAACATTTCGTTGGCTGCCTCGTCTTCCTTAGGTTCCATTATAAAGTTTTGATACCCCAAGTATCCTACAACTGCCAGTGCCAAAACACCAATTCCATAAAAGACTTTTGTCTGGTTTAGCGTAAACCAGGCACCAATTTTGTTTGCAGATGAATCTAAAGAATTAAAGACCTCAGCTGTTTCGCTTGTGCCGTTTAAAGCTTCGTTTTCTTCTTTTTCTACTTCCGGTTTTGGTGGTTTGTACCCTCTTTTATTGTATGTTGCCATAATGATGTATGATTTTAATCAGCGCAAAAATAGGATTTTTATCCAAATTTAAAAGTCTATTTGTTAGATATTTTTCGGAAATTTGTTGTTTCATCATTTTAAATCCCCTTTTTTGTGAATTTAGAGCAGTTACACATTCTCAACTATAAGAACATTTCTGAAAAAACTTTTCGGTTTACCCGAAAAATCAATTGTTTTGTAGGGAAAAACGGACAAGGAAAAACTAATTTACTCGATGCTATTTACTATTTAGCCAACGGTAAAAGTTATTTCAATCCGGTGGCGTTGCAGAATATCAAACATCAGGAGGATTTTTTTGTGCTTGAGGGTTCGTTTAACAAATCTGACAAAAAAGAACAAATTGTCTGCAGTCTGAAAAAAGGGCAAAAAAAAGTTTTGAAACGCAATGGAAAAGCTTACGAAAAATTTTCGGAACACATTGGTTTGATTCCTTTGGTAATGATTTCGCCATCGGATCAGGATTTGATTTCGGAAGGAAGCGAAACCCGCCGGAAATTCATCGACTTGGTTATTTCCCAACAAAATCCGGTGTATTTACAACAGCTTATTCAATATCAGAAAGTACTTGCACAACGCAATGCTTTGCTGAAATATTTTGCACTCAACAGGGTTTTTGAACGGGATACTCTGGAAATTTACAACCAGCAGCTCCACGGTTTAGGAAAAGAAATCCATCTGAAAAGAGAAGCTTTCATCTCGGAATTTAACCCGATTTTTAAAAAACATCATCAGAAAATTACCAATAACAGCGAGGAAGCCGAAATAAAATACGAAAGTCAGTTGCAGGAAAAACCATTGCTTGAACTTTTTGAAGAAGCTTTATCCAAAGACCGTGTGTTGCAATACACTTCTGTAGGCACGCACAAAGACGATTTATTGTTTGAGATCAATGGTTATCCCATTAAAAAGTACGGTTCGCAAGGTCAGCAAAAATCCTTGCTGATTGCCTTGAAGCTGGCGCAATTTGATTTCATTAAAAAACAAAGCGGCATGGCACCCATTTTGTTGTTTGATGATATTTTTGACAAATTAGATGCCGAACGCGTACAACAAATCATCAATATGGTCAACGATGAAACTTTTGGTCAGCTGTTTATAACAGATACTCACGAAGAGCGCACGGAACTTATTGTAAAATCAACGCATTTGGATTACGAAATTTTTAAAATCACTTCGTAACATCAGACGTATTTTGTTTATTTGTACAAAATTTCAGCTATGCAGTTTCATCATTCTTTAAAAAATTACAACACCTTTGGCATTGATGTAAAAGCCCGGCAGTTTGTCGATATTACCACAACCAAACAATTGAAAGAAGTGCTTCGTGAAAACAACGATAAGCTCCCTCTTTTTGTTTTAAGCGGCGGCAGTAATATGTTGCTGACAAAGGATGTTGATGCTTTGGTTTTGCATATCAATACAAAGGGAATTGAAGTTATTAAGGAAGACGATGAATTTGTATGGATTGAAACACAAGCCGGCGAAATCTGGCATGATTTTGTTTTGCATACCCTTGCACAAAATTTAGGCGGATTGGAAAACCTCTCCCTGATTCCGGGAAAAACCGGCTCCTCTCCCATTCAAAATATCGGAGCGTATGGCGTGGAAATTAAAGATACTTTTCATTCTTTAGAAGCTTTAAACTTAGCCACTTTAGAAGTCGAAACATTCTCCAATGCAGATTGTAAGTTTGGTTATCGGGAAAGCGTTTTTAAAAATGATTTAAAAGGCAAATACATTATTACGTCGGTAACTTTCAAGCTCAGAAAAGCTCCGCATATTCTGCATACTTCTTATGGTGCAATTCAACAGGAATTAGATGCAATGAACATTGAAAATCCAACGATAAAAGATGTCAGCAATGCTGTAATTGCTATTCGTCAATCCAAATTACCCGATCCAAAAGAAATCGGCAACAGCGGTAGTTTTTTTAAGAATCCGATTATTTCCAAAGAATTGTATCAACAATTAATCACAAAAAACCCCGGAATTCCTCATTATCCTGTAAACGAAACCGAAGTAAAAGTTCCTGCCGGCTGGTTGATTGAACATTCAGGATTAAAAGGTTTTAGAAAAGGTGATGCCGGTGTACATACCAAACAAGCATTGGTTTTGGTTAATTATGGAAATGCAAGCGGACAGGAATTGATCGATTTAGCACATTTTGTACAACAAACGGTTTTTGAAAAGTTTGGGATTATGATTACCCCTGAGGTAAATATTATTTAGAAATTATTAAAAAACCATATTTTAAAACATATTTTTTTTTAAGAAACTGTTTAATATATTTACAGGCATTAATATCATAATTAAGTAAAATTTAAAATTGTACGATATGAAAAAATATTTAATTGCCTTACTTGCTTTATTGAGTTTAAGTATATATGCACAGGAAGAAACAGGAGGAAAAACGTATGTCCAATTTGATGTCGCATCAGCAATTACTCCGCCACACAGAATTTCCATAGGAATTTCGCATCAGTTAAACGAGCGTTTTTTTATAGGAATTGAAGGCGGAAAATCTTTTTCGGGAACTTGGGGAAGATTAAATGATAAGGCAGAAAATTACAAACTACATCAATATCGAATGGAAGTCGGTTATATTCTTAACACGAAAAAAAAGTATGTATCTCCTTATTTATCAGTTGATTTTATGGGTCTGAACCATAAAGAAACCTTGTTTGACGGATACTATTATGTCAACAAAAACGATATAAATGAACAACGTTTTTCGTATGATAAAATAGATTATCACAGAAAAAAACATACTTTTAATTTCAATTATGGAATGAAAATATTTTTCAGCAAATCTAAAAAGGTAGGAATTGACCCAAAAATAGGACTTGGGATTAAGAATGTAGATGTTGCTTTTTCTAAAGCCAAAAATTTACAGGAAGTAGAAAAAAAACGCGACCCCTTTGGCTTTACTGATAGATATACCCGTTTTGGAAAAGAAACCTCTTTAAATGTCAATATTCAGCTACGATTTTTTTATGTTTTTTGACAATAATGTTGATATAGTTTATTTTATCTTCGTCCGAAGTGTGAATATTATTTAACCGATAAACTTGTACTTCCTCATCATTTAAAGTATTTTTGCACCACATTTAACTAAGATATGGCATTAACATTACTTTATATTTCAGGAATTTTATTATTTATCCTGCTTGTTTATTATTTAGGCATTTTTACAGGATCGGTCTTTAGCAAACCACACGAAACCAATGCCAAACACATTCCTGTGTCGGTTGTTGTCTATGCAAAAAACAACGCAGAACAGCTTCACACTCTTTTACCGGTATTACTGAATCAGAATTATCATCAGTTTGAACTGGTGATTGTTAACAATGCTTCAACAGATGAAACACAGGAACTTCTGAAAGAATATGCGTCTATGTATCCCAATGTCCGCATTGTGGATGTGGTCAACAATGAAGCTTTCTGGGGAAATAAAAAATACGCTTTAACCTTGGGAATCAAAGCCAGC
>DATGMY010000212.1:0-2425 GCA_035307005.1 Flavobacterium sp.
TGCGAGGAAAACTGTATCACAATATTTCCTATAATATTCGGGCAGGTTATAAATCGGAAGATGATAAAGCGATGTTCAGCATCAATCCGTATGAGATCAGTTTTGCCAATAAACAAGGATTTCAATATGGAAATTCGTTCAGATTGTTGTACGACCGTGTCAATACCTTATCTGTTTTCGGAGAATTGAATTTCGATTTCTCAGACGATGTGAAATTTGGTTTGTCGGGTGAATACAATAATTATAGTACCGAAGTGTATAACAATGCTTATCATTTACCTCAGGCAAAAGTGCAGGGAAATGTTTTGATTAACTTTACCAAACAATGGTTTGCAGATCTTAATATTGCGTTTATAGGACAACGATTTGATTATCTGGGGCCTCAAGTTGTAGATGGAATAGTGATCACTGAAAAAGAGATTGGCGAATACACTGATTTTAATATGACGATTGGTTACCGACCTACCTCGCAATGGACGTTCTTTTTAAAAGGAAATAATATTTTTAATGAAAATTATTACCGATTTAACCAATACCAGGTACAAGGTATTCAGGTTTTGGGCGGTGCAATGTATAAGTTTGACTTTTAAACTAAGTTCAATTGATTATAAAGAAAAACCTGAGAAGTATAACTTCTCAGGTTTTTATGATTTAAAGCTGTTGGCTTTTTAAAAGCGATAAAATCCGCCAGGACCAATTCTTGTTGTGAACTCTTTGATTTTTGTGCCGTCTTCTTTGTAAATGGATACGGTTCCATTGTCGCTGAAACCTTTTGCATCAGAGGAGAAAATATTTCCATTCAATACATTGAATCCGTAGAATGTAGAAAATCCATCTTCGGCTTCAGTTATATCAAATAATTTGTTGCCTGCTTCCGTTAAAGAATCAGGCAGCTTGTAAACACCGGTTCCTGCTGTGTAATATAAGTTGGATCCGTCAGCCACAAGGTAACGTGCGTTTGTTTGCGAAAGAGTTACAGAACCATTAAAACTTGTTCCGTCAATTTTCGTGATTTTACTTGCCTCTTCGTCGGTTTCCAAAACATAAACAAATTGTCCGTTGACAGAAATCCCGTTAATTTTAGTATCTAAGCTGAGATCTACTGTATTGGTATCTGTTGCCGGATCAATTATTTCAATAGCTGTTCCTCCGCTGTAAAAACCATTTGCAGCATAAACATAATCGTTGGTTGCAACAATGTTAGTAGCGGTGTGGTCTAATTCAATCTTTTTTATAAAAGCAAAAGTTTCTGCATTATAAACACTTACGGTAGCATCGTATAAACTGGTAACATACAATTTATTGTTTGCTATTACCCCGTAGTAGGGCGTACTTAAACCTTCGGTAATCGTGTGAACTGATTTAAAGGTTTTTTTGTTTACCACTTCAATGGTGTTGGAATTGTTGACAATCACAAACACATAATCTCCGTGAACAACCAAACTCTGAACCACATCGCCAAGACCTCTGCCGTTTGATGTCTTAAAAATATCATTGGACACGGTATTGAAATCGGCAGATAAATGAGAGACAGAACCATCGGCTTTACCAAAGTTTCCTTCGTTAGTAATAAAAAATCCGTTCAGATACTTTTCGTCCGGATTCACAGGAATCGCATCGTCGTCGGAATTGCTGCAACTATATAAAGTTGCAAGTGCAAAAAAAGGAATAATTAATTTTTTCATTTGTTAAAACTTTTTAATGAATTGAATATGATAATTTCTGCCGGGCATCAATCGCTCTGGCATAATAGTGTATGCTGTATTGGCAGCATTTTTTATTTTAAAGCTCAATGTAAAAGGGAATTCTTTAAAATTGAAATACTGTTGAAAATCTATATCAACAACTCCGTAAGCATCGATGGCACTTTGTTCGTCGTTGGAATCTGTGGTGTAAACTTTTCCGATGTATAAAAATGAAGGGACAACACTAAATTCTTTGTATTGATAACTCAGTTGTGTAGTGAATTTATGCAAAGGTGTGTAGGTCATTTGTTTGTTGGTTTCGTTGTTGATAGATTGTGTAAAAGCATAATTTGCGGAAGCTCCCACAGTTTGATGTCTCCATTTTTTGTGAATATTCAAAGTCAATTCCGTACCAAAAACGTTTACCTTATTGGTGTTGTTTGCTTCCCAAAAACCAGCATTTGTCGGAACCCAACGAATCATATCGGAAATGGCGATATAATAAGTAGAAACATTTACATTGAAATTTTTATACCTAAAATCATTATTGACATCTACTTGGTAACTGCTTTCGGGTTTCAAATTGAGATTACCGCCGGGTTGCCAATATAAATCGTTAAAAGTCGGGATGCGGTAATTTTTTGAAGTGTTGATTTTCAGTTGATAATGATTGGCATTCAGATAATAACCTGCCGAAAACAAAAACGGATTTTGATAATCTTTTGCTATTTCGTTTTTCA
>DATGMY010000213.1:0-7964 GCA_035307005.1 Flavobacterium sp.
AGTTACTTTTCTTTATTTTTATGTTTAACTTAAAACAAACAGGTTATGCCTTTATACCATAAATTAGGAAATATTCCGCCAAAACGCCATACCATTTTCAAAAAACCCAACGGTGATTATTATTACGAACAGTTGTTCGGAACCGTAGGTTTTGACGGTATGTCTTCCAATATGTACCACGAGCACCGTCCGACACAGGTTAAGGAAATCAAAGGTTCTTACAGCGTAAAACCTGAAATTGCACGTGCCAACAATATTCAGTCTTACCGTTTGAGAGGATTTCAAGTGCCTCAAACACCGGATTTTTTGGAAAGCAGAAAACCGATGCTGACTAACAGCGATTGTACCATTACTTTGGCGGCACCTACGAACAAAACACAGGATTATTTTTATAAGAATACTGATTCTGATGAGTTGATTTTTATTCACAAAGGAACAGGAAAACTGCGCACCATTTTAGGGAATCTGGATTTTAAATATGGTGATTATCTTTTGATTCCGCGTGGAATTATCTACAAAATCGACTTTGATACCGACGATAATCGTTTGTTTATCGTAGAATCCCGCCGTCCGATTTATACGCCTAAAAGATACCGCAACTGGTTTGGACAACTGTTGGAACATTCTCCTTTCTGTGAACGCGACATTCGTCGTCCGGAAGAATTGGAAACCTATGACGAAAAAGGAGAATTTTTAGTCAAAGTTCGCAAACAGGACGAAATCTTTGATATGGTTTATGCCACGCATCCATTTGATGTTATCGGGTACGATGGGTACAACTATCCGTATGCGTTTTCTATTCATGATTTTGAACCGATTACAGGAAGAATCCACCAGCCGCCACCAGTGCATCAAACCTTTGAAACCGATGCTTTTGTGATATGTTCATTCGTACCTCGTTTGTACGACTACCATCCGGATTCTATTCCGGCACCATACAACCATAGTAATATTGATTCTGACGAAGTGCTTTACTATGTGGACGGTGATTTTATGAGCCGGAACGACATCGAAGCCGGTCACATTTCACTGCATCCGGCAGGAATTCCACACGGACCGCATCCGGGAGCTATGGAACGAAGTATCGGGAAAACAGAAACGGAAGAATTAGCAGTAATGGTGGATACCTTTAAACCGTTGATGGTAACAACCGATGCCATGAAGATTGCAGACGAGGATTATTATAAATCATGGTTGGAGTAATGTCAATTAGATAATTAGCCAATGTGCGAATTAGCGAATGCAATAGAAGTAATTTAAATGAATTTTACTAATAGCCCTAAATATCAAAACAATCCTGTTCTTAAAGAGACTTTTGAGTTAGCTCTCATGATTGTTAATTACACGGAATTATTAGAGAAAAATCATAAATTCGTAATCGCTAAACAGCTTATTAGAGCAGGTACATCAATCGGTGCGAATGTCAAGGAAGCTCAAAATGCCGAAAGTAAAGCAGATTTTATCCATAAGATGAAAATAGCCTTAAAAGAAGCTGACGAAACGGAATATTGGCTTTTTATATGTGAAAATTTAAAAAGTTACCCCAACCCATTGGGCTTATTAGAGAAATTAAACGGAGTATTAAAACTATTAAACAAAATAATTAGCAGTTCCAAACGAAATTAGCAAATCCGCTAATTGGCTAACTCGCTAATAAATTAAACAACAATAATTATGTCACAAGAGAAATTAAAATCTGTAGAATACGGATTAGAAAAAATATTTGAAGGAGCTCAGGATTTCTTGCCTATTTTAGGTACAGATTACGTAGAGTTTTACGTAGGGAATGCTAAACAGGCGGCTCATTTTTACAAAACAGCTTTCGGTTTTCAGTCTGAAGCTTATTCAGGTTTGGAAACTGGTGTAAGAGACAGAGCGTCTTATGTAATTAAACAAGATAAAATCCGCTTGGTATTAACCACAGCTTTAAATTCACAATCACCGATCGGAGAGCATGTAAAAAAACACGGTGATGGGGTGAAAGTAGTGGCTTTGTGGGTAGAAGATGCAAGATCTGCTTATGAAGAAACTACCAAAAGAGGTGCAAAATCGTTTATGGAACCAACGGTTACTTCTGACGAAAACGGGGAAGTAATACAAGCAGGAATCTACGCTTATGGAGAAACGGTTTTCTTGTTTACAGAACGCAAAAACTATAACGGATTGTTCTTACCGGGATATGTGAAATGGGAATCTGATTATAATCCTGAGCCGGTAGGTCTGAAATTTATCGACCACATGGTTGGAAATGTGGGTTGGAATCAGATGAACGTTTGGGTAAAATGGTTTGAAGATATCTTAGGTTTCGTAAACTTCCTGTCGTTTGATGACAAGCAGATTACGACGGAATATTCAGCTTTGATGTCTAAAGTAATGGCAAATGGAAACGGACGTATCAAATTCCCGATCAATGAGCCGGCTGAAGGTAAAAAACGTTCGCAAATCGAGGAATATCTGGATTTTTATGAAGGCGAAGGGGTTCAGCATATTGCCGTAGCAACTGATGATATCATCAAAACCGTTGCTGATATGAAAAACCGTGGTGTAGAGTTTTTATCAACACCGCCACAGGCTTATTACGATGCCATTCCTGATCGTTTAAAAGACCATATGCACAGATTCAAAGAAGACATCAATGAATTGCAAAAATTAGGAATTATGATCGACGCTGACGAAGAAGGTTATCTGTTACAGATTTTTACCAAACCGGTAGAAGACCGTCCGACATTGTTTTTTGAAGTAATTCAACGTATGGGAGCACGCGGTTTTGGTGCAGGAAACTTTAAAGCGTTGTTCGAATCAATTGAAAGAGAACAGGAAAAACGAGGAACGTTGTAATCGTTTTTTGAAATTTTTCCAAAAGGTTAATATGATGTTAAATTTAAACAGGTTGTTTTTTTACTTCAGAAGTAAATGTACCTTTGCCATCGCAAAAACAAGGTGAAATACCCTTGTTGGAGTGTAATAAATTTTTCATAATTTATAGTTTTTTGGTTGGTTAATAGCATAAAAACCCGGTCGTTTGGTCGGGTTTTTTTGTTTTCTCTTATTTTTGGAATGAATATTGTTTTGTATCTTTCGCAAAAAATTGATCAATATGAAAAAATCAGCAATAACATTTCTTATTTTATTTCTCGCCGTATGCTTTTCGGCTTTTAGTCAATCGGCTTATAAATCGGGCGAATATTTTAAATTTCAGGTTTCTTACGGTATTGTCAACGCCGGAATCGCAACTTTAGAGCTCAAAGAAAGTACTTACAACGGAAAAAGTGTATTTCATGCCAAAGGCTTAGGATATACAACAGGGCTTTCCAGGTTCTTTTTTAAAGTACACGATGATTATCAGAGCTATTTCGATAAAAATACGGGGCAGCCTTATCGTTTTATCCGTAATATCAATGAAGGAGGTTATACTCGTAATCAGGAAGGCTTCATCAATTATCAAAACAACACTGTTTTACTTAAAGATCATAAAAATAAAACAGAAAACACCTATAATGTTCACGCACAAATTCAGGATGTGATTTCATCATTCTATTATTTGCGGAATCACGAGAAACTGAATACAATAAAATCCGGCGAAACCATCGAGATCGATATGTTTTTTGACGACGAAATCTATAAATTTAAATTAAAATTTATGGGTTATGAGAAAATTAAAACTAAATTTGGGACAATAAATACAATGAAGTTCCGCCCTTATGTTCAAGCTGGTCGTGTTTTTAAAGAACAGGAGAGTTTAACTATGTGGATTTCAAATGATAAGAATCGTGTTCCGCTTAAAATTCAAGCCAGTTTGTTGGTAGGTTCGTTAAAAGCGGAACTCATCGAATATAAAAACTTGCGAAACAAACTAGAAATAATAAAGTAATGGAAATTTCAACCGAACGTCAGCAAAAAATAGAAGCTTTAGAAGAAAAATTCTCCAAAATAGATCAAAAACTGGATACACATCTCGAAGGGTTGTTATGGCAAAAGCCAATTACTTATTGGGATTATATTCAAACCGATGCTTTGTTGAATCTGCAAATCCAACGCTCGACCCTTCCCGATGAGATGGTTTTTATTATGTATCATCAAGTCAACGAATTATTGTTTAAAATGATTCTTTGGGAAATCAAACAAGTAGCACATTCAGAGACGCTTACGCCGAAGTTTTTTACAGAACGTTTAGGACGGATTTCAAGATATTTCGATATGTTGACCACTTCTTTTGATATTATGGGCGACGGAATGGAAACCGGACAATATCTTAAATTCAGAAATACATTAACTCCGGCAAGTGGATTCCAAAGTGCACAATACCGGCTGATTGAATTCGCTTCTACGGATCTTATCAACCTGATTGATGCACGTCACAGAGCTACCATCGACAGAAATACACCTTACGAACACGCTTTAGAACATTTATATTGGCAAGCAGCAGGGAAAGATTATAAAACCGGTAAAAAATCTTATTTAATCAACGAGTTCGAGAAAAAATACAAAAAAGAATTTCTTGATTTTATGGAAGAATACAACACCATAAACCTTTGGCGTAAATTCAAACAACTGCCCGAAGAAGACCAACAAAACGAAAGTCTGCGTGCTGCGATGCGCCACTACGACAAAACGGTAAATATCACTTGGGTAATTGGTCATTTCAAAGCAGCCAAAAAATACATCGAAAGCGAAGCCGGTCCGCAGGAAGCAACCGGTGGAAGTGACTGGAAAAAATATATGCTTCCGGAATATCAACGACGTATATTCTTTCCTGAATTGTGGAGTGAAGAAGAATTGGCAAACTGGGGTAAAGGCGCATTGTAATGAAGTTTTTTCAGCTTATATTATCACTATTATTGATAGGAATACTCACATCGTGTGGCAAAAAGACGGATGGAATGGAATTTGCTGAAGTGATCCCAAAGGAAAACGTAGAGGAAAAACCTGAACTTGTTTATGGTTTCTCATTAAACGAATACTTTGTGGAACGGGATACTATTGAACGGGGAGATAACCTGAGTTTGATTTTGGCTCGGCATAATTACGATGCTACAGAAATTCATGAGATTGTTAATAAAATAAAAGACTCTTTTGATTACCGGAAAATACGTGCCGGGAAAACGTTTACACTTCTAAAATCAAAAGAAGCGATTCCCAGATTGGAAATTATGATTTATGAGCCCGATAAAACCGGGTTTCAGGTTATTGATTTCCGGGACTCTATCCATGCCTATACGGTAGATTATCCTGTTTCATACAGGATCAGAACCATTGCCGGTCAAATAGAAGGATCTTTATCAGCATCGCTGCAAAAGGAAGGATTGGATCCTGGTCTGGCAACAACCTTATCCAATACTTTTGCATGGAACGTCGATTTCTTCAAGTTTAAACGGGGCGATAAATTTGCTGTTTCCGTTCGGGAAAAATACATCAACGATTCCATTTACGTAGGAACGGAAGAAATAATGGGAGCTTATTTCAACTACAACGGGAAAGATGTTTATGGATTTCCGTTTAAGAAAGACAATGAAAAGCAACCGCAGTTTTATGACGAAAGCGGTAAGCAAATGCGGACAATGTTTTTGAAAGCTCCGTTGAAATATTTCAGAATTACTTCAAAATTTTCAAACAACAGATTGCATCCGGTTCAGAAGAGGTTCAAAGCGCACAACGGCACCGATTATGCAGCTCCACACGGAACACCAATTATGGCTACGGCTGCCGGAAGAGTGATTGAAACAGGTTATACTTCCGGAAATGGAAATTATGTAAAGATTAGACATGATGCAACCTATACAACGCAATATCTGCACATGTCGAAAATATTGGTACGCAGAGGTCAAACTGTTCCGCAGGGACATATTATCGGAAGAGTGGGAAGCACCGGATTGGCGACCGGTCCGCACGTTTGTTACCGTTTCTGGAAAAACGGTGTTCAGGTAGATCCTTTAAAACAAAAATTACCCACTTCAACAGCAATGGACAAAAAAGAACTTCCAACTTATCTTACACAAATAGAACCTGTAAAACAAGCAATTGACGAACAATTGGCAGAAAAATTCGGAAGTTAATGACACTACCTAAACAAAACCCGACAGAAACACAAACGTGGAAAAAGCTGCGTGACCATTTTTACGAAATGCAATTTGTAAAAATACAGTACCTTTTTGCCCAGAATCCTGACAGAGCCAGGGATTTTCATATTCAATGGAATGACTTCCTGTTTGATTTTTCTAAAAACAGAATTTCAGAAACTACTTTGTCTCTTTTGCTAAGTTTAGCTGAAGAATTAAATCTGAAACAAGGCATTGATGCTTTGGTTCAGGGAAAAGAAATCAATGAAACTGAGGGTAGAAAGGTTCTTCATACGGATTTGCGTAAATCTTTAGATTCAAGATCCGAAGAAGTAACGTCTGCTTTGAAACAGATGAAAGCTTTTACCGAAAAAGTACTTTCCGGTACGCTGAAAAGCTCAACAGGAAAAGCTTTTACCGATGTGATTAATATCGGCATCGGCGGTTCTGATTTAGGACCAAAACTGGTTACCGAAGCTTTAGCAGATTATAAAAAACATTTAAATGTTCATTATATTTCCAATATCGATAACGACAGTATTGAATGTTTGAAAAATAGATTACCGGCAGAAACGACGCTTATTGTGATTGTTTCCAAATCGTTTACTACATTAGAAACCATCAGCAATGCAGATATTTTCAAAAAGTGGCTGATAGAAAACGGTTTAAAAACACAAGATCATTTAGTGGCGGTTTCGTCTAATATTCCTGAGGCAGTAGCGTATGGAATTGATCAATCCAATATTTTTCCAATGTGGGATTATGTAGGCGGACGTTATTCTGTGTGGAGTGCCGTGGGACTTTCTACAGCTTTGTCTGTTGGTTTTGAGCAATTTGAACAGTTTTTACAAGGTGCTTATGAAATGGATCAGCATTTTATAAATACTCCTTTCCGACAAAATATTCCGGTGGTTCTGGCATTGCTTTCTGTTTGGTACAATAATTTTTATTGTTTTGAAACCGAAGCGGTTATTCCGTATGCAGATAAGCTGAAAATGTTGCCTGCCTATTTACAACAGGTAATTATGGAAAGCAATGGAAAAAATGCAGACCGATTGGGAAATCCGGTAAATTACGAAACCGGAACCATTGTTTGGGGCGAGGTAGGGACTAATTCGCAACACGCTTTCTTTCAGTTGTTTCATCAGGGCACAAAGATTATTCCGGCTGATTTTATAGGTTTTGTAAATGCTTTTTATCCAAGTGAATTACACGATTTGCTGATGGCAAATTTCTTTGCGCAAACTGAAGCCTTGATGAATGGTAAAGATGGTGTCTATCAAACGGACAAAAACAACGATAGCAACGCCGTTTATAAAGAATTTCTTGGCAACCGACCGTCTAATACTATTTTAATAGATAAGCTGACACCTAAATCTTTGGGAAGTTTACTGGCAATGTATGAGCACAAAACTTTTGTACAAGGTTTTATCTGGAACATTTATAGTTTTGACCAGTTTGGCGTGGAATATGGAAAAGTGCTGGCGAATAACATTAAAGCTGAATTAAAAGACGGAAACATCAAACAACACGATTGTTCTACCGCCTTTTTATTAAATCATTATTTAAAAAACAAAGAATAATAAAAAAACTCCGACTGCGTTCCAACACTGTCGGAGTTAAAAATTACTTTCTCTTCCTTAAATACTCTTCTTTTTCTAAAAGAATCAGCAAACTATCTGTTGAAATACCTTTTTCTGCTTTAAAATTTAATTCTACCAAAGTAGGTTTTGCTACATAAGTTTCATTTTCGGGACTGAGAATTTCTAACAGTCCGATCATTGTATATCCATCCGACTTTATCAGCATAATGTTTTCCAAAGTATCTCTTTGAGTCGTTATTTCTTTAGATTCCATAAAGCCTGAAAATTGTTTTTCCTGAATATTCAGCTCATAATCATCGGTTTT
>DATGMY010000214.1:0-3829 GCA_035307005.1 Flavobacterium sp.
ATTGTAAAAATGTTGGATCGTCTGAATCCTAAAAAGATTGTTGTTGTTTCATCAGCACCACAGATCCGTTATCCTGATTGCTACGGAATTGATATGGCTAAAATGGAAACGTTGATTGCTTTCAATGCCACTTTGGAATTACTGAAAGACCGTAATATGTATCATATCATTGACGAAGTATATACTAAATGTAAAGCACAGGAAAATCTGCCGGACGAGCAAGTGGTCAATTTTGTAAAAGAAATTTACGAACCGTTTACAGATGATGAAATTTCGGATAAAATTTCGGAAATGCTGCATCCCGAAACGGTTAAAGCAGAATTGAAAATTATGTTCCAAACCGTTGAAAACCTGCATATTTCCTGTCCGGATAATTTAGGCGACTGGTACTTTACCGGCAATTATCCCACCGCAGGCGGAAACAGAGTAGTAAACCGGGCTTTTATGAACTTTTATGAAGGAAAAGACGCGAGAGCCTATTAATTAAAGTAAATTATAAGTAAGTCTAAAGTTTAAAAGTCTTAAAGTCAAAAGATGTAATACGATGAACAACGACTTAAAGTCAAATTGTTATATCATTTTACCTAATTTTGAAATACGACATTATACAATATTATTGCTTAATAAAGTGTAAGTTTAATCCAGAACGGTTTCTCGTGATTTTTTTGAAGCGATTTTATTTTGAACGTTGAGAAAATGGTTCAATTCCTTGACTCCAAAATATTTTTAACTTGTGTATGCATAAAAGCAGTCTCTATTTAGAGAATGTGTTTATTGTTTTTATATGGATCTGAAACTAAATGTTACTCCTTCTTATTTTGCGGAAAACGTTTTAAGCTTCTCAAACGGAAAACAAACATAAAAATAGCCATTCCTGCCAGGACTAATTTTAGCCAATATACTTCGTTGTTACTGTAGGCATTGTAGGCATCGTATAAAAAGAACACTCCAAACAATAAATAAACGTAGGCGATAATTTTATAAACTTTCATTTTTTATATCTTTTAATTCGGCACGGTTTTGCTGTGCGTTGACTATTCTGAAATTTTGATCGAAATCAATACCGATTCCTTCAAAAAAACTTTTGTTCTGATCGGTAACTTTAAAATAATGTTCCGTAAAGAACCATTTGTTTCTTTGATCGTAATACAATTGCTGCGTTTCCATTACCTTACCGTCGTGGGAAGTAATTTTTACATTCCCCTGCAGGTCTATAATTCCTGTTTGGGTATAAGAAGTGGCTTTATCGGCTACGATATAACTTTTGTTTTTGTTCTCATCAAAAATGGTCACTTCCACTCCTTTTGGAAAATGGTTAAAAGGATATTTTGCCTTGCTGTAATCCATTATTTTCACGGCAAACATTTCTGTTTTTATCTGTGCCGAATCGGTATATTTTATCAAAGCCGAATCGGCTTCTCCTGTAGGATACAATTGTTTCTTGCTCAGGTTCTGAATGTCTTTCATATCGTTGTTACACGCCCAGAAGACAAAAGAAACAGCAATAATATGGGCAATATACCTTTTCAATTAATCAAATTTTCTACGTTGAAACCAGATGTCGTTAAAAGACAATCCTATATTGATTCCGTAATAATTTTCCTTGATCAGTCCCATATTGGTATTTCCGCGCTGTCCGTATTCAAAACCTACATTGATATTGGAATTATAACGTCCGACAGGAAATCCAAACCCCACATTTGCATTGTATCCCTTTACAGCTTCCTTATTGATGGTCAGTCCGGTATCTTCATAATTCACACCCGCCCGGTAAGTCATCCGTTCAAAATAACTCGTCAGCGAATTGTATTTAGGAGTGAAGAATCCGCCAATGCCCACTTTGAAATAATCGTTGTAAGTGGCGTTGTCATAATTATAATAATTGTTGTATTTCGATGTCTGTGTAGCGGTATATTCGGCTCCTACAAACCATTTTAAATCATTTCCCAATCCTAATCCTAAAGAATAATTCATCGGTAAAAGCATTTTTTCACCGTTCATTTCTGTAGTATTAATGTCTACCTCTGTCAGCTGTCCTTTGTTGTCAAACTCAACCGTAGCCAAAGTACTGGTCAGGTCGTTTTTCAGCTCCATTTCAGGGCTGAATGTCGCTCCGGCAAACAACGTCAGGTTTTTGCCCAAAGGTTGTTTGTAGTTTAATCCGGCATTGATCATAAAACCACTGTAATAGTTTTGATTACGCATACGGCTTCCGCGATCCAGGGGTAATCCTTCGCCATTGTCGGTTACAAACTTAGTTAAGCTGGTTTCGGTGTCGCCAAAAACATACGCACCATCAATACCAATATTGAAATTCTTATTGATTTTATAACTCAATCCTAAAAAAGTACGATTTAGTCCGCCTTCGCCTATGTATTGACGTGCCTGGGTAATTCCATTAACGGTATTTTCGTTTTGAACATTATACCCCACAAAAGAATAAGGCATGATTCCGGCAGCAATACCAAATTTTCCCGCAGGAAAAGCGATGGTAAGGTAGTCAAACGCTCCACTGCTGGTTTTTTCAGAAGCATGGTTGTTTGTTAAGGTATTGCCTTTATACGAAGCACCAAATGAAAAAGTCGTCGCCAGTAAATCGGAATAAGAGGCGGGATTCAGTGTATTGAGATGTAAACTGTCACGAAAAACAGCTAAAGCCCCCATAGATTTGATTTCGTTCGCACCTTTAAAATGCTTGTCCCCAAATCCGTAATACGAGTAAGGAGAAGCCGTTCCTTGTTGAGCAAAAGAGTTGGAAACAGCTAATAAAGCCACTCCGAATATTATTTTCTTAATCATTTGAAACAATGTATTGATGCAATAAAAATAAACTTTCCAATAAAAAGTTTGGATTGGCAAAGATGCTATTTTTTAGACGGTTTACCAAAAATTCAGAATTTCCGCCTGTTAAAATTACTGTTAAATTCTCATCCTGATGTTTAAAATGTTCGATAAAAGCTTCTATTTCAGCAATTAATCCGTTTAAAACACCTGATTGAATCGATCCGGATGTTGTATTTCCAATAAAGGGATGGAGCTCTGAAATTTTCTCCAAAGGCAGGTTTGCCGTGTAGTCGTTCAGGCTTTTATAACGCAGGGCAATTCCAGGAGAAATAGCACCGCCGTGGTATTGGTTTTGACTGTTGATAAAATCGTAAGTAATGCAGGTGCCTGCATCAATGATCAGTCTGTTTTGATCCGGATATTTTAAAACTGCCCCGGAAACAAGTACCATCCGGTCAATGCCCAGGGTATGTGGTGTCGCATAGAGATTATTGAAAGGAAGTGATGTTTTGTGTGAAATAATGGTCAGTTTACCTAACTTCTCAAGAGCCTTCAGGGTTTTGTCGGGAAGGTTTCCCACAGATGAAAGGATGATTTCGGTACCTTCTTTTGTTTGCTGAATTTCTCTCGAAATGTTTTTTGCCAATTTATCTTCACTCGTCAGGATGAGATGTTGAAAGGTACCATTTTCATACACAGCTACTTTTGTTCGTGTGTTTCCTACATCAATACAAATAATCATAATATTGTGGTATATACCCTACAAAAGTAGTCAAATTTTTTTTGAAAAAGATTAGGATATATTTAAAAAAAGCTTCTATATTTGCAATCGCTTTTGAGGGGGAGTAAGACCTCCGAGAAACGGTACCTTAGCTCAGTTGGTAGAGCAACGGACTGAAAATCCGTGTGTCCCTGGTTCGATTCCTGGAGGTACCACAAAAGTAAAGATGAGTTTTTAAAACTCGGTACCTTAGCTCAGTTGGTAGAGCAACGGACTGAAAATCCGTGTGTCCCTGGTTCGATTCCTGGAGGTACCACAAAAAAA
>DATGMY010000215.1:0-6266 GCA_035307005.1 Flavobacterium sp.
AAACAGATTTATAATACAATTCAGAAGAAAGGAATGATTCGGCTTGTTCTTTTTCAATTTGCTGTTTGATTCTTTGCACACCCGCTTCATCCTTCTTTGATTGATAATGTTTTAATAATTCTTTTTCATTTCCATATAAATGCAACATTAAATAGTTTAGATCAACATTTTCTTTGGTCAGGTTGTATTTTGTGATGATGGCTCCCCAATTAAAAAGTGAACAAATAATCAAGCTATAAAAAAGTGTCCACGACATCTTGTTTACCAAATAGAAATTGGTCTTTTGAAGGTGAATTTTCCGGTAAGAATAATACAATCCAAAGGTGCATAAAATCAAAAATAAATACACACCCAATCGTTTGTAGGTCAGTCCTGAAGCGTTTATGTAAATTGTGTTTTGAACGACTGCCGAAATGATTAAAACGCCGTTTAATCCCAACCATAATTTGGATAAGCGAATCAATATTTTATTGTTTTGTATAAAATTTAAAGCTCCTTTAAAATAAAACAAGATGACCAACATTGCCAAAACGATGGAACCAATCAGAGAGTTGATTTGTTCGTGAATCCGTGAACTGTATTCCGAAAAATGTTGTGGAGCGGTCTGAAAATGTTCTGTATTAAAAACAATGATAAAAAAAAGCAACATAATATTAAGACAGGTCAATGTGATGACACCGCTTCGTTTTTCAAAACCGATTTCCAAAAAATCAAATGTCGGTTTCAAATGTTCTTTCTGCTGTTTGGTAAAATTGAACTGAAGACTTCGATTCAATGTTCTGAAAGGCTCGTAAACTTTGATATTCCAGAAAACAAAACTGAAATAAAACCCCAAGACAGTAATCAAAATAATAATTGCATCAACATCTAATTCATATTGGTGGTACCAGGCAGACAAAGTGTCGCTGGATGCTACATAAATCCCAAAAAAGACGGATAAGATCAAAAAAGGGAGCATCAAATAGGAAAAAAGTTTGGAAAAAGTTTTTTGAGGTTTTGATTTGTTATATTCAAACCAATCGTCAAATTGAAACATCTGAACAAATGCTGCCAACCAATTAGAACACCAGATAACAGCTTGAGAAACCAATTTTAGTTGAGGCTCAACGATATAATATCTGAAAATAAACGAAGAAATAATTACAGAAATAAAGGTAGTAAAAGTAAATATCCAGGCGTTGGAAAAGCTGCTCAACACGACACACAATGCCAAAACCACAGCCTTTCGGTCATGGAGCAGTTCGGGCTTTTGTACGAAATTCAAACCGAGCAGAAGCAAGGCAAAAATTGATAAATTGACACCAATTCCCTGATTGTAAAATAACCCCACAAACAATAGTGTGCTAACGAAAATTAAGATCTGTTTTTTCATAAATATATAATTTAAAAGTACTTTGTATTTCAAAGTTAAATAGTAAAAAAATAAGACATTTATTGCCTCATCATTTTTTCTAAAAAAGAAAGATGATTTTGAAATGCTTTCTTTCCTTCGTCTGTTATTTTATAGGAAGTTCGTGGTTTTTTGCCAACAAACTCCTTTTTCACTTCGATGTATTCTTTTTTTTCCAATGCAGCAGAATGACTTGCAAGGTTGCCGTCGGTTACCTGCAAAAGACTTTTCATTTCGGTAAAATCTACCCAGTCATTGACCATCAAAACAGACATCATTCCCAATCGAACTCTGCTTTCAAAGTCTTTATTCAATCCGCTGATGATACTCATTATTTGTATTTTTTATGCAAAATAATTCCGTAAATAATATGTAAAACTCCAAAGCCTATGGTCCAAAATATCAACCCTTTACCAATCCAGAACAGCGCAATACAACCTAAAAATATTTCCAGTAAGCCTAAATATTTAATATCAGAATAGGTATGCTTTTCAGCGTTAATAAGTGCTAAGCCATAGAATATCAAGGTAGTTCCGGCAATTAATCCGTATAAATGGTATTGTAATAATGCCAGTACAAAAATTCCACCAACTGCTAATGGAACAAATAGATGAATAAGAACCTTTTTTGTGGTGGAAGTCCAGATTGTCAAACCTAAATGTTTACTTTTCCGAATAGTAAAAAAGCAGCCGAAAAAAATCGCTAAAAACAGAGCAGTGATACCCAAACCGACCAATTTAGAGATCATCTCAAAATCATAAACTTTTAAGTCATTAGAATCAAATGCTGAAAAATAATCATTCGTCAAATACATTGCTGTTATTCCTGTTATCAAACCAATTATGCCGGCTCCAACGCCTGATAATCCACTGAGAGAAATAAATCGGGACGAACGTTCCATCATTTCTTTAATATGTGCTAAATCTTCAGAAGCTTTTGTATTCATTTTTATTTACTTTGAAATACAAAGTTATTTGAATTTTTTAATCAACCAAATTTTTTAATCATTTTTTTAGATGAGCAGCAGGAGCAAACAAAAGCGAATGGAGTTCTTTTTAAAATATTATTCTTGATATTCAAAGTGTTATAATTCGTTATTTTAAAACAGATGTACTTCAAAAGGGGAAACAGCTTTGATTTTCTTAGCCTATCCCGTTTTATTTTTCTAACTTTGCGTTTTTGTGAAAATTTAACGATAAAAAGTCTGTCATATAATGGATTTGAATATTTTAAACAACCTAAAAATAACCAAAACAACCGCTTCAAAAATAGACACCTTTGATTTTGAAGATGTAAAATTCGGAGCAAAATTTACAGACCACATGCTGGTTTGTGAATATAAAAACGGAGCCTGGCAAGATTTGGAAATCAAACCTTACGCACCTGTTACATTAGATCCTTCAGCACGTGTGTTTCATTATGGACAAGCGATTTTTGAAGGAATGAAAGCTTATAAAGATGCTGATGATGAGGTATGGATGTTCAGACCGGATGAGAACTTTAACCGTTTTAATAAATCTGCGATCCGTTTGGCAATGCCTGCAATAGACGAAACCCGTTTTATCGGAGGATTGACCGAATTGCTGAAAGTTGAAAAAGAATGGGTACGCAAAGGATTGGGAAACTCTTTATACATTCGTCCGTTTATGATTGCAACAGAGAGCGGTGTCATTGCAAGCCCATCCAACGAATTTTTATTTTGCATTTTATTGTCGCCGGCAAAATCTTATTATTCCGGTAAAATCAAAGTACAAATCGCAGAATATTACAGTCGTGCGGCAAACGGTGGAATCGGAGCGGCAAAAGCAGCCGGAAATTATGCGGCGCAGTTTTACCCGACAAAGTTGGCACAGGAGGCAGGTTATAATCAAGTGATATGGACAGATTCTACCCACACACATTTGGAAGAATCAGGAACAATGAATGTTTTCTTCAGAATTAACGACACGTTATATACCGCACCAACATCAGACCGTATTTTGGATGGAGTAACACGTAAAAGTTTGATTCATTTAGGAAAAAACTTAGGATATAACATTGAAATACGCCCGGTGAAAGTAGAAGAAATTGTTACTGCTGCACAAAACGGAACGTTGAAAGAAATTTTCGGTGCCGGCACCGCTGCAGTGGTAAGTCAAATGGAAGGATTTGCTTATAAAGACGATTATTATCAGCTGCCTGAAATTGCAGACCAGGATTCGTATGCATTACAATTAAAAGAGGCATTGACCAGATTACAAAACAAATTGTCCGATGATCCGTTTGGCTGGACAGTGAAAATATAATTTTAAAAGCTTGCATTTCGCAAGCTTTTTTTTGTGCTTTATTTTTCTATCTTTGTTAAAAAAATGTTTTCACAAGGTCAAATCATTTTTGCGGCAGTATTTGCAGTGGCATTTATCGTGGCAATGATTGCAATGTATCGGAAAGATGCTGTTTTACACAAACGCTATTACAAAGGAAGTATCTGGGTTTTAGTTGCTTTTTTATTGTTTATAGGCGTCTTGTTTATGCTTAAAACCGTTTTAAAAAAATAACAAGCTATGAAAATTTTTAAATACGTCGTTATCATCCTTGTATTGCTGGCAGTGTTTCTGTCTGTCTATATTGCTACAGGAAAAAGTACTTTTGAATTAAACGTTTCCAAGCAAACAGAATTGTCTGAACAGCGTTTATTTCGTTATGTAAATAATCTTCAGAACTTCAAAGAATGGAACCCCTGGAACAACAACGAAAGTGCGTTTAAACTGGATTCTGTTTCTCAGGGAACAGGAGCAAAAGTTTATTGGACAGGAGACAGTGCTTTGATCGACAACGTCCTGCCAAACGATATGATTCATTTAAAAATGCATATCGACGGAGGAGATTACGATACAAAAATGTCTTTCAGTAAAAAAGACGGCAAAACAACACTCAACTGGAATGTAACCGGAAATTTGTCGTTTAAAGAAAAAGTACAGTTGTTTTTTAAAGGTACTCCCGAAACACTTATTGCGCCTACATTTGAAAAAGGGCTTAATGCTATTGTTCATCATATTTCTGAAAGTTTGGAAAACTTTTCAATCAAAAGCGAAAATCTGATTGTTTTTCAGGAAACGATTTATATCAAACAGACAATAGAATCAGACATTGAAAGTTTGGGTGACAAAATTTTTCAAAGTATCGAACACATGAATAATTTTGCCCGGAATTTTGAATTAGAACCTTATGGTTCGCCTTTTACGATATTTGAAACCATTAATTTACAGTCGGGAAGTGTAAAATATGCGGTTTGTTTACCTATCAGGAACTTTTTCAGTACTGCAGAAGGAAGCGATGTGATTTGTGAACAGATCGATGCATTTCACGGATATAAGGTGGTATTAAACGGAGATTATATTCACAGCGATAAAGCGTGGAAAGAAGCCAAAAAAGAAGTAGCACTTAAACATCTGACCGAACGCACCGACCTGAAACCTATTGCGATTTATAAAAATTCTATTCTCAATACGCAAAAACCGGAAGAATGGGTTACAGAATTTATCATTCCGGTAAATGAAAGTTTTATACCTATTGTAGAGGAGGAAACGAAGACCGTTGAAACGGAATAATAGTCAGAACGTTTTTATTGGCAATGAAATATTACACATAAAATCGTATCTTAGAGAAAAATAACGAGATATGAAAGATACAACATTAGTAATGGGTGCATCGGAAAACGTACAGCGTTATTCCAATATGGCGATAAAGAAACTGTTGAATTACAACCATAAAACAAAGGCTTTTGGCAAGCGGGAAGGCGAAGTAAACGGTGTGAAAATCAGTAAAGAACTGTTGCCTCACAGCGATATTGATACCGTAACTTTATACTTGAACCCAACAAACCAGATCCCTTATTACGATTATATCATCGGTTTGAAACCAAGACGGGTAATTTTTAATCCGGGAACCGAAAATCCTGAATTGCAAGCCTTGCTGAAAGAACATAATATTGACTTTGAAGAAGCGTGTACATTGGTTTTATTAAGCATCAATCAATATTAAAAAAGTAAGCGAACATTAAATATGTTCGCTTTTTTCTTTGTAACTTATTGCTAACAACAAGAATAAAGTAATCAGTCCGTTTACAATAATTAATTCATTATCAAAAATATATCCGTTGAATAATGTTGTTGAATGATTGCTTAAATACAAAGTGATAAACGGCGATGCCAGACAGGCAAACGGTACCCATTTATCATAAACTTTTCTGCTTTTAAAAAACATTCCGAAAGTAAACAAGCCCAGCAAGGGGCCATAAGTATATGATGCTATTCTGAAAATCATACTTACTACCGACGCATCGTTGATGGCATTGAACAAAACAATCACACCAAACATAATGAAACAAAACAATAAATGAATGGCTTTGCGGATTTTTACATTTTTTGGATTGCTGACGTTCTGAGGTTTATCCATTCCTAAAAAGTCGATGCAAAATGAAGTAGTCAGTGCGGTTAAAGCTGAATCTGTCGTGGCGAAAGTAGCTGCAATCAAACCTAAGAGAAAAACGATGGCAGGAATCAATGCCAAATGATGAAAAGCAATTTCGGGAAACAGCAAGTCGGTTCGCGGTTTGCCTGTAACTAAATCTGAAGGAACCTCAATTCCATTAGCGTTGGCATAAATATAAAGCAACGCACCAACTCCCAGAAAAAAGATGTTGATCAGCACAAAAATTCCCGTAAAAGTGAACATATTCTTTTGAGCGTCTTTAATGTTGGAACAGCTTAAATTCTTTTGCATCAAATCCTGATCCAGACCGGTCATTGCAATTGTAACGAAGATACCTCCCAAAAATTGTTTAATGAAATGAAAGCGGTTTCCTACAAAATCTTCCCAGAAAAAAATCTTGCTG
>DATGMY010000216.1:0-4695 GCA_035307005.1 Flavobacterium sp.
TTCTGAGTGGGAAACAAAAGCCAAAGATCTGGCAAAATTATTTATTGAAAATTTTGTTCAATATACGGATAATGACGAAGGAAAATCATTAGTTGAGGCAGGTCCTCAATTGTAAAAGCCTTTTTATAACTATATATTAAAGCCCTGCAATCGCAGGGCTTTTTTTGAGCCTTTTATTTCTTAACATACATTAACCGTACTTATAGCCTTAATTCAGTAATTTTATAAAAAAATGAACAAATGGAAAATCAACAAATACAACAAGATTTAGGACGAATGGAACAATCAATAGAGCAAATTATAACTAAATTCATTGAGTTTATTCCTACATTGATTTTGTCTGTTATACTCTTTTTTATAGGACTTTTTTTAATTCGGCTTGCACTAAAGATTATTAAAAAACGCTTTGAAGCCCGAAATATCAGTCTGTCGGTAAGAAGTTTTGTTATTTCTGTCATCAGATTCATACTTTATGCCTTGTTAATTCTTATGGTTGCAGGCAATCTGGGAATACAAACCACTGCGATTCTCGGCGCATTATCCGGGATGGTTTTGGCAATAGGACTGGCGCTACAAGGATCGCTTTCCAACTTTGCCGGTGGCGTGCTTGTGTTGCTTTTCCGACCGTTTGAAGTAGGTGATTATATCGAAAACAACTCCGGAACCGAAGGTACGGTAGAAAAAATCGATTTGCTTTACACTACTTTAACCAACTCCAACGGAATCAAAGTTTTTAGCCCAAACGGAGCCCTGGCAAATTCGGTTATCCGCAATTTCAGCAAAATTACCAACCGAAGAATTGAGTTTCAATTGGGAATCAGCTACAACGACAACATCAAAGAAGTAAAAGAAGCCATTGAAAAAAGACTGGTACAAGAGCAACGAATATTACAACAACCTAAACCCGAAGTTTTTGTAAAAGAGCTGGCATCAAGCGGGGTGGTTTTAACAATACGGGCATGGGCAACCAAAGCAGACTATGGAGCATTGAACTTTGAATTGCAAGACATTGTAAAAAACGCTGTTTACGACGGTGGATTTATCAATCCGTTTGCAGCAACTCCAATCCGTGTTATTAATGAAACACCTAAAGAGAAAGAATAAGAAAAAGCGAACCTCTCCGGTTCGCTTTTCTTATATGTGTTCAATCGCAAAGTCTTTGTAAAAATCTTCAATTTCATCAAAGATTTTCAACAACTGTTCAGGACTGTCTTCCGTAACCAAGCGTTGACGATGTACTTTAAAACCGTGAATACCTTTGAAATAATTGGTGTAATGACGTCGCATTTCCACAATTCCCAAACGTTCGCCTTTCCATTCCATCGACCAGATTAAATGATTTTTGGCAGCTTCCAGCCGGTCTTTCATTATCGGCGGTGCCAGAATTTCGCCTGTCTGCAGATAATGTTTGATTTCATTAAAGATCCATGGATAACCAATTGCTGCACGACCGATCATCATTCCGTCCAGGCCAAAACGTTCTTTGTATTCCTTGGCTTTTTGAGGAGAATCGATATCGCCGTTTCCAAAAACAGGAATATGAATACGCGGATTGTTTTTGATGCGTTCAATATGCGTCCAGTTGCTGTGCCCTTTGTACATCTGGGCTCTTGTGCGTGCGTGAATGGTTAATGCTTGTACACCAACATCCTGCAAACGTTCGGCTACTTCATCAATATTGATCGACTCGTCATCCCAGCCCAACCGTGTTTTTACAGTAACCGGCAAATGAGTCCCTCTGATCACGGCTTTGGTCAAACGAACCATTAAATCAACGTCTTTCAATACACCGGCTCCAGCTCCTTTACAAACCACCTTTTTCACAGGACAACCAAAATTGATATCGACTAAATCGGGTTGAACGGTTTCTACGATTTGTGCAGAAAGCATCATTGCTTCTTCGTCGCCTCCAAAAATCTGTATCCCAACAGGACGCTCATAGTCAAAAATATCCAATTTCATTTTGCTTTTCATTGCATCACGAATCAGTCCTTCTGATGAAATAAATTCAGAATACATCATATCCGCACCGTGCATCTTACACAAACGGCGAAACGGCGGATCGCTCACATCTTCCATCGGAGCCAGGAGCAAAGGATGTTCCGGTAATTCTATGTTTCCAATTTTGATCATTCAATGAAATTTTATGCAAAATTACTTTTTTATTTTGAAACAAGCTATAATTACATCTTTGGAAGATAGCGTTCTTTGATGATGTTGAGGTGATGAATATTGTGTGCAACAATCCATTTTCCAATGGTTTCTACAGAAAAAATGTTCCCGTTGGCTTTTCCTTCCTGAGCGAGTTGTTCTGCATTGAGTTTACTGAAAAATAGCAGACTAAGCTGACGATTCAGGTGAAATTCTTTCATAAGATTTTCTAAGGATTGGCTGTGAGCTGTTCCGTTTTTAGCATACAGTTCTTCGTCAAACCCCGGTAATTCCGTAGCATCTTTTCTTGCAAAACACAACGCACGGCAGGCAAAAATCTTTTCGGTGTCGGTCAGATGTTCCAAAAGTGTTTTTAATGACCATTTTCCGTCTTCATAAGCAAAATTACCTTCGTTTTCAGAGAATGACCGGTACAAATCCAGAGTTTGTTTGGCAACAATTTTCATTTCTTCCAACCAGTTTTCAGAAGGGATTAATTCCAGATAACGATTCTGATATTTTTCAAACGGAGTCATTGATTCAATTTTTAGCTGGTAATTTACAAAAAAAGATGTCTTTTTACAGACATCCTTTTCTTAATTAACAAACTTAAAATCATGACAAAATTTTCTCTTTTCTACATTTAGAATTCAAGATAAATCCATGTATAACAGCAAAAATAAGATTTTTCTTTAAACTTCCAGATATTTAACTTAACATACATTTACTTTTCTGTCTGTTGAAATTTTATATCTTTATAAACAAAAAGGGAAACTATGTCAAACATTGATTTTATATTTGAGGAAAAGGCTGCGGATATAGGCAATTTTTTAGTAGGTAGGTTATTGCCTTTCAGACAAAAAAGAAATATTGGTCCGTTTGTGTTTATTGACCATATGGGACCGGAAAGTCTTTCTGCAGGAGAAAATCTCGATGTAGCACCACATCCGCATATTGGATTGTCCACGTTGACTTTTTTGTTTGAAGGGGCAATACGTCATCGCGACAATATGGGATACGACATCATTATTGAACCCGGAGCAGTCAATTGGATGACTGCCGGCAAGGGTGTTGTGCATTCTGAACGAACACCCGACGAACTAAGAACTATTGAAAAAAAGCTCCACGGTCTGCAAATCTGGATTGCCCTTCCAAAAGACAAAGAAGAAATGGAACCGGAATTTTTTCATATTGATGCCAAAGATTTACCAATATGGCAAGAAGATACGTTACAGTTTAAATTGATAGCCGGTGAATTTGAAAATAAAAAGTCCGGAGTACCTGTTTATAGCAAATTGTATATGATTGAAATCAAAGCGACTAAAGATGCAAAGGTTGATTTAAAAAATAGATTATACGGTGAAAGCGGACTGTATATTCTGGAAGGAAGCATCAAACATCACGGCAATGAATTTGGCGATAAACAGATTTTAATTACCAAAGACGCGCATTTATGTGAGTTTGAAATTACTGCCGGAAGTACTATTTATCTGTTTGGAGGCGAGCCTTTTCCGGAAGAACGGTTTATTTACTGGAATTTTGTTTCCTCATCTCGGGATACGATTGAAGAAGCCAAACAAAAATGGCAAGCACAGCAATTTTCCAAAGTTCCCGGAGAAACCGAATTTGTACCTTTACCTGACAATCCTTTTAAAAAGAGCTGATATGGCAAAAGTAAAAGCGACGACTCGCAATCAAAATTATAAAACAATTCTCCAAACCGGTACACATACTTTTCTGGCAGATGAACCAACAGAGGTTGGAGGTCAGGATTTAGGACCAACACCTGTCGATTTTCTGGCATCAGCATTGGCAGCTTGTACTACCATTACATTGAAAATGTATGCCGGGCGTAAAGGATGGGAATTAGAAGCAGCAGAAGTGAATGTAGAAGTAGATTTAAAATCAGAACCGGGCATCACGCGGTTTAAAAAAGATGTTTTATTGAAAGGTAACCTGACGGAAGAACAAAAGTTAAGACTATTTGCCATAGCAGAGAAATGTCCTGTCAACAAAGCGTTGAAGCAAAACATTGTGATGAAGTAACTATTTTCGGTTAATAATCATTATTTTCCAAATATATATCAAAAAAAATATTATTTTAGCATAAATAATACTGTTCATTATTAGTATAGATTTTTAAGTTAGTGTGTAAAGGCGGTTTAACGACCGTCTTTTTGCTTTATACTCATTAATGCCTTCGTACAAAGATCTCAACACACCTACATTTGCAAGAAAAAAACCTCTTATTCGGAATGAGAAAAGACTTTCTTATTTATCAAAAAAAATCCATGAAAAATCCCGAAAAAAATAAACTATATTTGCAGATAATAACTTTGGGAAACAGAAGAAGGAAAGCCAATGTATAATCAACGGTTGATCAGGATGAAAGTACCCAAAGACACAAACATTTTTTTGACATTTTATGCCAATGAAAAATATTAGAAACTTTTGTATCATCGCGCACATCGACCACGGAAAAAGTACCCTGGCGGATCGCTTGTTGGACGCTACGCAAACAGTTACGGCTCGTGAAGCCCAGGC
>DATGMY010000217.1:0-8028 GCA_035307005.1 Flavobacterium sp.
GTGGCTGTGTTCGACCAAAGAGGCCCTCCGAAGCATTGGATTAGAAAACTACAAGCACACTAAAAAAGAAACGCCAACGGGCGTGAGGGGGAAACTATGCCCAAAAATGCTTAAAATCAGCAAAAAACACGCTATTTCAAGCCCTTTCACTTAAAAGAGTCTGCACTGAAGCCTTGAAATACCTAGCTTAATCATTCCTCCAGCTTAGAAGTAACCGCTTTTGAGCCTTGAAATCCACCACCAATACTTCGATTTACCCATAAGGGGATAGCAGTACTCGCTAGCCTTTGATTCGCTCAACCTAGCATTCATGTTGGGTCGTACCGACCACACGAATGCTTAGTTATTGGGTACAGTTTTATTTTAACTTTTTAAATATTCCATAATCTGAAAATTCATTTGTTTTTATGTCCTCTGTTGGTATAAGTTGGTAAGATTTTTCGGAAATGAACTCTTTTTCGATATCTGATACAATAACATCATCTACCCAGATATAGTTGACAATTTTTTCTTTGCTGTCAGAAATAATAACATTTGTTTTTTTGAATTTTAAGGTGTCAAATGGTAATTTATACTCACTCTTAGGATGATATTTTTTTAATTTATAAAAATAAATACTGTCTCGTGTTTCAACAAATTCACTAAAGTATAATTTCCAAAATCCACCATTCCGTTTATTGTATCCTTTATATTGATATTTTAAATTCTCTATTTTTATCCCATCTTGTTTTGTTATGTTCTCACTTATAGGCGTATAAATAGGATTAGTATCTTTATAAATTTTTGAATCATTCCCAGGCTTCTCATTCGAAATTCCCTTAATAAAATTTTTATTTGGTATTTCTCTCAACAGCCAAATAGGAAGTTCTTTAAAGTTACTTACATTAGGTTCTTGAGTAGAGTCTAATATTGCAAATCCGAAAATATGAGTATCTCTACCGCCCCAAGCATCGTATTTGTACAAAATTAGTGGAGAATCTTCAATTTTTTGGTAATGAATTTCAGAATCCCATTCAGTACAACTAATGAAAGTTGTGAATAGTAATAAAAGTAAATATCTATTTTTATTCATTCGTATTTCATTTCGTAAATTGTACCCAACGTGTTTGTGTAACAGGCGTTGCGTGGTTTAGGAACTAAGATACTTAAAAAACACGAACGTTCGCGCTTGCGAGGATTTTCCGAAAGGAAAATCAGAAGCAATGCGTGTTACACGGTGTTGGGCAACGTTTTTTATTCGATTATAAATTTCACAGTTACTTTTGAGGAAAACTTCATTTTTTCAAAATCAATTACGATATCTTCCTGTGCACGACTTCCATAAATGCTTGAGTAGCCTCTAATTTGAACTCCAGCCACTTTACCTTGCAATTGGCTTGCTATCGATTCAGTCTCTAAATCTGAAACGTATATAGCTTTTCCAACTTTTTGATTTAAAGGTTCAACCATTTTTTCGGCATTCTGTTTTGCTTTTAGAATAGCTTTTGCTTTTAGGTCAAGTAATAATTGGTCAGATTTTGAATATTCTGTTTTAGTAATTGATACATTCGATATTTCTTCACGTTCCAATCCTGCCATTACTTTTCCAACAGTCTGTGCGTCGTTGACAATTAACGAAAACATTTTTGTTTTTAGAATTTTTTGTCCGCTTAAAAAGTATTTTTTAAAGTCGCTACTGTAATCTAAAACAGAAAGATTTTTTTCTAAATCAATATTCAATGAGTTTAGTACTCTCAACATTGTTGCTTCCAATTCCTCTGTCGATTTTTTATTCCGATTATCTTCTTCGTTCAAAATAATAACTAAATGAATTTTGTCAGGTGTCACTAATGTGTCAATTTCAGCAATAGTTTCTAAAAATGGCTGGTCGATGAAGTTTTTGTTTTGAGCAAAAGTTTGAATTGTTAAAAATCCTAAAAGAATAAATAAGATGTTTTTCATTGGTTTAATTTTTTAAATAGTTCGTTTATTGCAACGAAACTATAATTTCAGTAGGTTTTTCAAAAGTTAAAATGAGTGAACTGTCCACTTCATTTAGTTTGTTGGTTATTCAGCGTGATTTTTTCAAATGTTGCCCAACGTTCCGCGGCTATGCGCCGGGCGGGGCTTTTACCCGGAATTGTCCTTTTGGAAACGCTCATTTCCCGTATCCGTAATTTATCAACCGAAGACGGATTTCCCGCCTGGCGCATAGCCGCTGTTACCTGCTGGCTTTTATTTTTTCGAGTTGTTTTTTAAGTTCAATTTTATGTTTCTCAATTTCTTTTGTTGTGTAAAAACAACAAGGTTTGTCTTGTATTTTCCAAGTTCTAAATTTATAATTCCGACCATTAGATTCAAATTCAGATTCTGCTATTCGAGTAAATCCTTTTTCGGTTTGGTCAGAGTTTAAATAAATTCCAGAATCCATTTTTATATTAGTTTCCCGAAGGCTTTCACTAAAGTCCGACGACGTTAATAAAATCCCACTTTTAGGGATTTCTATTTTTTTATTCCAAGTCAATGCTGAAATGGACAAGTCTTTTGAGTTTTCAACGCCATAAATTATTGTCACATATTCTTTGTCAAAGTCCGATGGAATAATTAATGTTTTAGTCCGAAATTGATAATTGTAAACTACTATAACTATTATGCCTATTAGTAATTCAATTAAGAATATTTTTTTGTAATTCTTTAGCCATTTTTTTAGTCCAAAGTCCATTACAAAGAGTAAAATTCCAATTGCGATAAGTGCAATAACTGCAAAAAATCCCCAACCTAAATTCCTTTCTTTTATGACGATAAATATCGCATAAATAATAGACGATATTGATAAAATCAGAAAGGGTGTTATTTTTCGTAGCATTTTTTTAAGCTTGCAGGTAACGGTTCTCGGCTATGGCAAGTGCGGGATTTCAAGGCATTTACTTGTCCGATTAGCTGTTAGTTTATTTTGTGTAATTACTTTCATTTTAGCACTTTACCCCGCATTTGCTATAGCCGATGTTGTGGTGTCGTTTTTTATTCTTTTTCATCTCGAACAGCTTCTCTCGCTTTATTTACGATTTCTTGATAGTCTGCTCGAAATGGTTCACTTAATTCCTTTTCTAAAATACATTCTATTTCCCAAAGAACTCTTTGCTCTGATTGGTCTTCAAATCTGCTTGAGTCGTTTTTGTCGTTAAATCTGCCGAGAAATTCGAAAAGAACGATTGCTTCTTCTTTGGTCAGTTTGATATTTACTTTTTGGTCGCTCATTCACATTCCTTTCAAAGTGTCTAAAAAAGTTCCGTAGGTTCCAATATCCATTAATTCATCTTTATCAGTCAATATTCCAAGTCCAAATGTGTTGTCAGAATCGTCAAAGGTTATTTTGTATCCTATTCTGTCTTTAGATTCTTCCAAGACCGTCCATAATTCCAATGTTATCGTTTCGTCTGTTGAACTCTTGTATTTCTCTTTTAGCGGTTCAATCAAACACTCCGTCAAATCTAAACCGTGTACATTGGTTAAGTCTTTTACTTCTGACAACTCTTTGTCAATGATTGATTTTATTTGTTCTCTAGTCATTTTTTAAATGCACCACAACGTTTGGCCCGCTGGCTTCAGCAATTTCTCACTGACCTTGCCACGAAGCATTTATCTTGCTAATTTACAAAAACTTTTCTACGAAGTAATTAAATTGTTGAAGCTAGCGGGCTGTTGTGTGCCGTTGCTATTTATCACAAATTGTCCCTTGAATAATTTTTTTATAAAATTCTTTGTTTTCAACACTTATAACTTCCCAAAATACGATTTGAATATCTTTCGAGTCATTTCTTTTTATCTTTTCTTCAAAGTAGTACTTCTCTAGTAATGGTTTGTCCACTTTTTTGAGCTTTAGTTCTATCATTGAATTAAATTCAACCTGACTTTTAGTATAAAAAAATAGAGAGTCTTTTTTCTTTTTTACAATTCCATTTTCCCAATCCACGTAACCTGTTTCGAGGATAGGTCCACTTTTACTTTTACCTCCATCCCCAGTCGTATATAGATTAAAATAACTACTGTCAATTCTAATATGAAAAGTCATGCAGTCATTTTCAAAGCTCAAAGTTGTCGAACTCTGAGAGTATAAGAAAAAGGGAAGTAGTGAAAAAAATAATATGAACTTTGACATTTTCTTAATTTAATGGCACACAACGGTTGAGGCTTTGCGTCGGCCTGTTTGTTAAATGTTTTATCGAAGATACAAACTTTTAGATATACTTGAATGTAAAAATCGAAGAGTTTTACAGGCTGACCCTCAAAGGCTGTGTTGTGTGTATCTTGTTTGTCTGGATGAATTAATTATCTCCACACTCTTTACAATATATTTTTTTTATTTCTTCGTCATCTAAAATCTGAAAATTTAAAGCTGGATTATTAAAATAATTACAAAACTCATTACCTGAATAGCGTCTTATTTTTTCAAAGTAGTTCAAATATTGATTCCGGGGGAGTTTTAAATCTGTAAGATGGATAAGTTTCAAAAAGTTAATTAAATCTTCTGGATTCGTAGTTTGGTTTATTTTTCCTTTTGTTAGATTTAATGCATACTTATATTGCCAAAAGAAGGTGTAATAGGAAGCAATTTCGAATGTTTTATCTACATCTAGTCTAGCTGGTCGAATGTAACGTTTCACTTTATTGAAATAATAACTACTTTCTGAACGTGAACCTGTAGCCAGCCAATGATCCCAATCACTTTTTGTAGCTGTATTTAATAATATTCTGGCTTGTTGAACCCTGTCTATGTATTTCCATTTTCGTATTTTATCGTAAAAGGCTACTTTTTTATTTTTATACTCACCTAAAGTATATAGGTAATAATCTATAATTGCGAGAGATGTGTTTATTACTCGATCCTTTTTTTTCAGGGTGTCTAATGCTGAAAGATGGGTGCGAAATTCTTTCAATGATTCAATGGTTATCGTATCGGTTAAATACTTCATCAAAGCACGATTATGAAGAAGTTTATAATTCTTTTTATCATAAACGATTTCTACAGATTCAATCTCTTCATAAGACATTTTATCTGCCAACGCTAATCCATATTGTATACGCTGTAGTTTAATACTTTCATTGATGTTTTTTCTTGCAATAGAACGCTTCAATTTTTCGTTTACATTTTCTGCTGTATATTTTAAATCGTATTCACGTCGTGTGATAAGCTGAATATTTACATAACGATGATTTTTTAAAATGAATTCTAATTCATTACTCAGTTCTTTTTTTGCTAATTTTTCTTTCAATAAAGAGTCGTTGAATTCGCCAAGGTTTTCATAATCGGTGCCTATGATATCTTTCCTAAAGTCCTTAAAGTTTTCTGTAGCAATAACATCTACGAGAGAAGAATCAATCCCGATATTCATTATTGCTTTAAGAAGATACTCAGCTCTCTTTTCATAAAGTGAGGCGTTGTTTTCAGCAGTCCCCTCAATACTTGCCAATCCAATTATTTTAACTTTTGTCAATATCTCTTTATTTTTATTTACCAATCCTATGATTTCTGGTAGTATGCTGTCATTTGGAGTAACATCAGATTTGTCAAAATATAACCGTTTGGAAAGCGTGTCTATTTGATATTCTTTCATAATTGCATCAGAAGGTTGAAATGCAAAGTTTATAGGAATTTTGACCTCAAAATCAGAAGGCATAACATTATACATTGTATTTGAACAAGGACGTTTATTTTGGATAACAACTAAGTTTACTTCAAAATCTTCATTGATGAAACTAGGCACCTTACCCAAAACGATTTTTGTATGACTAAACGGAATACCCATATAATCTTTTTTATATACAGGTTCTAAAAGTAGTCCTCGTACATTACTTAATCCGTTGTGATAAGAATTACTATCACATTTATATTGTGACTTTACGATTATATCAGCGGCTAATCCATCTCTCCAAGGATTGAAGAAACGCATACGTGTTCTGTTTATTGATGGTCGAGGAAGTAAGCCCCAAAGCATTCTTGGAGAAATAAATTTGTAAATAATAGTGCTATCTTCTAAGATAATAATCTGGCCTTGTGGAGCACGTACTTTACATCTCCAGCATCTCCAAGACCGGTCTGGCTTAAATTCAATTGTATCACGTTCTTTAGCATACTTATCCTTGTATTTTGAACCTCCGAACAACTGACAAGCGTAAATATCACCCTTTCCACCGATTGCAACGGATGTGAAACTTGTTTTGAAATTGGGGTTAATCATATTCGCATAGTGCGGTGGTGAGTTTTTCCAAGCTTGAACGAGTTTTTCGGCTAGTTTTTCGTAGGTATTGATTAGAGGAGAGTTTTTGTCATCCACGGAAGAATGTAGATTCAAATTATTCACTTGAACGTTTTCTCCAACACTATTAAATTGAGCACCATAGAAATCAACTCTGTTCTTAGGTGTCTTCTTTACTTTGAGCCGCTGATTATGAGTCAGTTTTTTCTTTTTTAACATATAAGCAGAATGGTCATCCGCGGCAAAAGACAAAGCAAACTCTGTCTTTACTGGATCAACCTTTGCTCTTTTTCTAAATGAATTTAATTCTTTCTGAATAAAATTATTAAGAATTGTGGGATCAATATTGTCCTTATTAAATGGTGTTTGTGCTATGCAGAAAAAACCATTCACGAGAAAAACGAATATTACTAAGTGTCTAAAACAAAAATATGTTAAAAAGTTAGATATCATTACTTAGTAGGTTCTTCTCTAGTTACACACAACGGTTTGCAAATAGGCACATGAGGCTACCACGTATGAACGTTTGCCGTTTGGGCTTATTTGCTGTTATGGGCATTTCTATTTAAAATTTATTATTAATTGAAATTACAATTTTTTATAATTATCGGATCCTTAACTTTAATATGATCAAACATACCTAGATGTTGACACCTATCAAGTATTTCTTGTGATATGATTTCTGGAAATAATTTAAAATAATCTTTGATCTCACTTTTTTCTTTAAGCTTTGTTTTGTGCTTTATTTTTATTGACTGCTTGGAGCCTAACTCATCACCAATTCTCTCAATTTTGGTTTTAACTTTTATATTTCTATTCAAATCATATATTCTGCAATAAAACTTCAAATTATGTTTTAGAACAACAATTTCTGAGAACCATAAAGTTTTTGGGCTTTGTTTAGTTTTGTATCCAGTATTAATTCTATACTTATATAAATGATTAGGATTAGACAATTCTTCATAAGGTAACTGATTTATATAAGTAATTCCTCCTGCACTTTTACTTTTTACGGACGAATAAGTTTTAGAATATCCATATTTTTTCCCTTTGTAAACGCACATTGAGTCAATTTCAACAGCATTATTTATTGTTGCTGAGTCTTTTCTTTTACAAAGCATTCTAATAACAACACCTGTGTAAGGGTTTCCAAGACTATCTAAATAGTTAGGTTCTGAAGTAAAACCTTCATTAAGAGGGTTATACCTGTATGTCGAACTAAATTCATAATCAACTTCATTGTTCAAACCCTTTAAATGTACTTCATATCTATTAAAAACATGGCAACTTGAAATTAAAGTAGCCAAAATAATGACCATATGAACCTTTTTGAAAAGCATAAATAATTATTTAATATAAAAGATAATTTTTAATTCTTATTGATTCTGACTAACGTTTTTTTTAATTTTCTGAAAAACAAGTGCTTATGCTTTTGTTTTCAGTTGTCCTTTTTGCCTTTCCCCGCTTACCAAAAGTTAGCTCGGAGTAATTATTTTTTTCCCGAAAAAAGGGGAATTGCCCATAACTTTTTATATATCCAGCCAAACTGTATTAAGCATTTTTGAAATAAATTTATTGTACAGTATTACCGGTTTTTATTACCATAAAACTAATAAATAAAACCGTATTTAAAAATCATCAATTTAATTCTCTGACTTGTCCTAAAATAGGTTTACACATAAAAGTGTAAAAATGAAGAAAGAAAGTAAAGCCATTTTAGGACAATGGCGCAACAATAGGTTATATTTTTCAGATCATGAAAAGAAACTAATTATCGAAGATTATTTATCTG
>DATGMY010000218.1:0-4034 GCA_035307005.1 Flavobacterium sp.
GTTTTAAAATTAGCATTATGTTTGTCATGCTGTAAGCATCTTTACCGGCACTGATAAGAGATTCCTACGGAATGACAAACGTTGTATTAAAGGGTTTTAAAATTAGCATTATGTTTGTCATGCTGTAAGCATCTTTACCGGCACTGATAAGAGATTCCTACGGAATGACAAACATTGTATTAAAGGGTTTTAAAATTAACATTATGTTTGTCATGCTGTAAGCATCTTTACCGACACTGATAAGAGATTCCTACGGAATGACAAACATTGTGTTAAAGGGTTTTAAAATTAACATTATGTTTGTCATGCTGTAAGCATCTTTACCGGCACTGATAAGAGATTCCTACGGAATGACAAACGTTGTGTTAAAGGGTTTTTACAAAGTTTAAAAATAGGTAATTATCTGATGACCTCTATAATTTTTTTGTCAAAAATATAAAAAATGGATGAGGTTTGCTTATCGGTTTAGTTTTTAATTAACTAAAAATGTTGAGTTGAGCCGGTAAAATCTTATGGCTGAATCATTCGTAGGAATCTACCGTGATGTAGAACGGGAAATTTGCAGGCAATGTAAGCCATTCGTCATATTGAGAAAATCGTGTAACAAAAGTATTTCCCATAGTTAAGCCTATGTTTTGGAAAAAAGCACCTTCATTTTTACCTTTTTCAAACGCTACTTTCTGCTGTTTGAGAACCACGGCAATTTTTTTATGACCGCTTATGTATATGTCCAGATCTTCAACGTTGATAGTATTCCAGCCGTTATTTTTATTGGTTAAAATAAAATTGACCTTTTCGTGTGGAATCCTTTTGGTTGGTTTGCCGTTTGCGACTTCATAAAAATAAACAGAGAAAAAGGCTCGTTTATAAGTGAAATCATTTATGTGCCAATGTATTTTTTTGACTTTTATAAATTTATTCTTTATATTGATAATCATTCCGAATTCATAATCAGTATCAACACTATTCTGATTATAGTTATGGGTGGAATCTTCTCCCTTAAATTTTCCTGTATTTTCATTTGTTCTTCCATAAGTCCGTTCTTTGATTTTCGCATTTTTAGGAGGAATAATGACTTCCCTCAACAATTCCGATTCCGGATTTAAGTAAACATTGTAAAGACCAGTAGCGTTTTGCAGGGTGATTTCTTTTGGTTCAAAACCAAATTGTTCCACAATTACTTTCAGCGGAAGCAAATATTTATTGGTATCAATGAAAAATTTTCCATGTTCGTCTGCTACGAAACTCTTTTTGTGTTCCGGAAGCAAAATATTGGCAAACTCAATGGTTTCTTTTGTTTCTTCATCCGAAACCTGAATGGTAATTTGTGCCTGGGCAATACTTGAAACCGCTATAAAAAAACAGAATAGAATAAAATTTTTCATCCAAAATAGATTTCCTCCAAAAATATAAAAACCGATGAGGTTTGCTCATCGGTTTAATGTATAATTAACAAAAACTATTTGTTTTCTTCTTTCTTATCGTTAGAAGGTCTGTTATTGTTGTTTCTGTGTTCAGGTTTGCCTTCAGGTCTTGGTGGACGTGGCATCAATGCTTTGCGCGATACTTTTGGTTTTTTCGTTTTCGGATCTAAACCTAAATATTTCACGTCTAAAACATCACCTTCTTTCAGTACATCTGACGGATTTTCAATGCGTTTCCAGTCAAATTCAGATACGTGCAGCAAAGAATCTTTTCCTGGAACAAATTCTATAACTGCGCCAAAATCCAACATTTTGGTAACTTTTACAGTATAGGTTTCGCCTTCAACCGGAGCAAATATCTGGTTTTGGATCGAAGCTATGGCTTTGTCCATTCCTTCTTGTGAAACTCCTAAAACCTCAATAATTCCAAGGTCTCCTTCCTCATTGATCACGATAGTTGTTTCTGTTTCAGCCTGCAATGCCTGAATATTTTTACCACCAGGTCCGATAATTCCTCCGATAAAGTCTTTAGGAATTTCAACTTTGATGATTTTCGGAGCGTGTGCTTTTACGTTTGCTCTTGGTTCGGCAATCGTCTCGGTCAGTTTTTCTAAGATATGTAAACGTCCTTCACGAGCTTGTGCTAAAGCTTGCTCCATGATTTCATATTTCAATCCATCGATTTTGATGTCCATTTGACAAGCTGTAATACCTTCGGAAGTTCCGGTTACCTTGAAATCCATATCTCCCAAGTGATCTTCATCTCCTAAAATATCAGATAAAACGGCAAAACGATCTCCGTCAGTAATCAATCCCATGGCAATTCCGGAAACAGGACGAATCATTTGAATACCAGCATCCATTAATGATAAAGTACCGGCACAAACCGTTGCCATTGAAGACGAACCGTTAGATTCTAAAACTTCAGAAACCACACGAATGGTGTAAGGACAATCAGCGGGAATCATGTTTTTCAATGCTCTCTGTGCCAGATTTCCGTGACCAACTTCTCTTCTTGAAGTTCCTCTTAGCGGACGAGCTTCTCCTGTTGAAAATGGTGGGAAATTATAGTGTAAATAGAATTTTTCTTCTCCTTGTTCAGATGGCGAATCAATAACGTTTGCTTCTCTGGAAGTTCCTAAAGTTGCCGTTGCCAATGCTTGTGTTTCTCCACGTGTAAACAATGCAGAACCGTGAACAGATGGTAAATAATCTACTTCGCACCAGATATTTCTGATTTCTGTAGTTTTTCTTCCATCCAAACGTGTTCCTAAATCTAAAGTTACGTTACGTACAGCATCTTTGTTTACTTTTTTGAAATATTTAGAAACTAAATCTGCGTTTTCTAACAATTCTTCTTCTGTAAACAATGCAATTACTTCTTCTTTTACGGCATCAAATGCAGCAGAGCGTTCTTGTTTGGCTGAACCTACTTTAGCAATGTTGTAAATTTTATCATAAGCGGCTGCTTTTACTTTTGCGTAAATAGCTTCGTCTTCTCTTTCTCCTTCATAAGTACGAACTTCTTTTTTACCAAAGGCAGCTTGCAAACGTAATTGAGCAGCAATTTGGTTTTTAATGTGTTCGTGTGCAAATTTAATTGCTTCTAACATTTCTGCTTCCGAAATTTCTTTCATTTCACCTTCTACCATTGCGATAGAATCCATAGAAGCACCAATCATCATGTCGATGTCAGATAATTCTAATTGCGCACGGCTTGGATTGATGATGAATTCGCCGTCAATTCTTCCAACTCTAACTTCAGAAATCAGGGTTTCAAAAGGAATGTCAGACAAAGCAAGTGCTGCCGAAGCTGCCAATCCTGCTAAGGCATCTGGCATTACTTCTTCGTCATGAGACATTAACTGAATCATAACTTGAACTTCTGCATGGTAATCACTTGGGAAAAGCGGACGTAAAACGCGGTCCACTAAACGCATTGTTAATACTTCGCTATCACTCGGACGAGCTTCTCTTTTGAAGAAACCTCCAGGAAAACGACCAGCTGCAGCAAATTTTTCACGATAATCTACTGTCAAAGGTAAAAAGTCGATACCTGGACTTGCTGTTCTTGATGATACAACCGTTCCTAAAATCACAGTTTTACCAATTCTTACTACTACAGAGCCGTCAGCTTGTTTGGCTAAACGCCCTGTCTCGATGGTGATGGTTCTACCGTCACCTAAATCGATGTTTTCTACAAATAATTGCGGAATCATAATTTCTTAATTCTTAATTAAACAATGGGTTGTGTTGTTGTGTGTAGTTGTGTCCCCAATGAAAAACCAAGCTTTTGATGATAATAGTTATAAAAAAAGAGGCGTGCATATGCACACCTCTATAAGCAATGGATTATTTTCTAATACCCAATTCTTTAATAATTTCACGATATCTGTTGATGTCTTTTTTCTTTAAATAGTCCAAAAGGCTTCTTCTTTTTCCTACTAATAAGACTAATGAACGCTCTGTATTATAATCGTGACGATTTTTTTTCAAGTGCTCTGTCAAGTGAGAGATTCTGTAAGTAAACAATGCAATTTGCCCTTCTGCAGAACCTGTGTTTTTTGCTTCACCTCCGTGTTTAGTGAAGATTTCTTCTTTAATTTCTTT
>DATGMY010000219.1:0-10827 GCA_035307005.1 Flavobacterium sp.
CCAGAAATGCCAGTCGTCTTTCATTTTTTCATTGAATACACTGTATTTGGCAATCCATATTCTGTGGTTTGGAAAATGGTCTTTGAGGTTTCGGTTATAGAAATTTTCGCCCGAATAAATAACAGGTTGCACACCATAATGCTTTTCGATCATTTCAAGCCAGTTGTGCACGCCTTCTATTAGTTTTTCAATACTCTGATGTCTGGGATAATCCTCAATATCCAAAACCGGAACAAAATCTCCGGGTTCCAAAAAGGTGTTTTTTATAAAGTTTTGTGCCTGCAGCGTGCTGTTTTCATCCGGGCGGTAATAGTGATAAGCGCCACGAATCAACAAACGGGTTTTGGCATATTTCCAGTTATTTTTAAACTCCATATCAACACCGTCTATTCCCATGGTAGAACGGATAAACACAAAATCGATGGGATATTTTTGATACAAACTATCGGTTACTTTCCAATCGATGCGGGATTGATAATGCGAAACATCAAAACCAAACAAATGTTCATCGTGCTTGTCCAGAATTTCGATGGCACGAATGTCATGTACAGTAACTTCTTTAGGTTGTTCGTTGTAAAAAATGGTTTCGTACAAATCCTGAAAAAAATACCGTAAACCATCGCGGTAATGAAAAATAAGAAAAAAGAGCATCAGCAAAGAATAGGCTGCAAGATGCCACTTCCAGGCGGGAATTTTCTTTTTTCGCACTTTTCTTCGAACAGTTTTTTTGGATTTTCGGGTTGCCACGGTTTAAAAAAAGGTAAATTTAACGGACAATAATGTGGTAACATCTGTTGACACGCTCTTTCACAAAATAGATTTTTCCTGCTTTTTGGAATTGTTTCAAAACATCTTCCAAATGTTTGTCCAACTTTGTATTGACCTGTCTTTTATGATTGAAACGGATGTACGAAATATCAATTGCTGCTCCGAAAGAATGTGAACTGTCGTTAGAAGAAGCATTTACATTAACACGGCGCAAGCGGTTCTGGTCGGCTTCGGTACGGGTCAGGGAAGTAACCACAAAAAAGTTTTGACCTGATTTTTTGACAAATTCCCTCGCAATTTCAGATAACACCCGATTTGCTTTTGGAACCAGATACGGATGACTGTGGGTAAACTTATCCAGGCGATAACCATATCCGCGCTGTTTTACTCTGACAAGTTTTCCTTGCGATACATACCGATCCAAAGCTTTTTTATCTTTCAGGTTTTTGATACCGTGAGATTTTGCGGCGTTCAAGTGAGCTACATACTCTTTTGAAGGTGGTGTGACACCTCTGCGAGCCTGAGAAAAAGTTGTAACCGATAAAAATAAAGACAGGAAGACAAAAAAGATACGTACCATTGATTTTTTATTCAGACAAAAATAGGTATAATTATACAAACAACAAAAACAGCTTTGTGAGTGTTTAGTATATTTATTAGTAACCTAAGTTCGATTAATAGCATCAGGCATTAGCCCGATAAAAGAAATAAAGCATAAAAAAGGCTTTAGCCTAAAAAAAAAGGTTAGGCTAAAGCCTCTTATGAGATGAATTTACAGAATGGGCTAAAGCCCATTCCAATGGATAAAAATAATCGAACCCAGGTTTATAGGGCTCTAAACGAAATTCAGCGAGACCATCCAATAATATATATGACAAAAAACGCTATTTAACCAGTGGGGAAAAAAGTAAAATTATTTGGAAAAAATCCTCACAATTATTCTTCATTTAATCGTTGACTTATAGTATTTTTGCAAACTAAACATGACACAATAAAATAGCGATGGACACACCTAAAAAGATTCAGTCGGCTTTAATATCAGTATTTGACAAAAATGGTCTGGAGCCAATTGTAAAAGAATTGCATAAAAACAACGTAACGATATATTCCACCGGTGGAACAGAAACCTTTATCAAAGATTTAGGGATTCCTGTAGTTCCGGTAGAAGACGTTACTTCCTACCCTTCGATTTTGGGCGGACGCGTAAAAACGCTGCATCCGAAAGTTTTTGGCGGGATTTTGAACAGACAAGACAACGATTCTGACGTTCAGCAAATGAAAGATTATGCAATTCCTCAAATCGATTTAGTAATTGTAGATTTATATCCTTTTGAAAAAACAGTAGCTTCGGGCGCAAATGAAGCAGATGTTATCGAAAAAATTGACATCGGCGGCATTTCGTTAATCCGTGCTGCTGCCAAGAATTTTAAAGATACAGTAATCGTTGCTGCGGTGGATGAATACACAACTTTTCTAAATTTCTACACAGAAAACAATGGAGCTACAACTTTGGCACAGCGTAAATTTTTAGCGACCAAAGCCTTTCATATTTCCTCACATTACGACAGTGCTATCTTTAATTATTTCAATCAGGAAACAGAGGAAAGCATCCTGAAAATCAGTTATAATGAAGGGCAAACTCTGAGATACGGAGAAAACCCGCATCAAAAAGGATACTTTTTTGGAAATTTTGACGAATTGTTTACAAAAATCCATGGTAAAGAGTTATCTTACAATAATTTATTGGACGTAGATGCAGCAGTTAATTTAATGAACGAATTTAAAGGCGATGCCCCTACTTTTGCGATCCTGAAGCACAACAATGCTTGCGGAATAGCACAAAAAGCAACGATGAAAGAAGCTTATCTGGCTGCGCTGGCCGGCGACCCTACATCGGCATTTGGTGGTGTTTTGATTGCCAATGGAAACATTGATAAAGAAACAGCAGAGGAAATCAACAAATTGTTTTGCGAAATTGTTATCGCACCATCATTCGATGAAGAAGCTGTGACGATTTTACAGGAAAAGAAAAACAGAATTTTATTAATAATCAATGACATCGAATTACCAAAAACACAGGTTCGCACGTGTTTAAACGGTATTTTATTTCAAGACAAAGACAACGTAACAGATACTAAAGAACACCTAACCAACGTTACTACTTTAGTACCTACAAACGAACAAGTGGAAGATTTATTGTTTGCTTCAAAAATTTGCAAACACACCAAATCCAATACTATTGTGTTGGCAAAAGGTAAACAATTGTATGCTTCGGGAACAGGTCAGACCTCACGGGTCGATGCATTGCGTCAGGCGATAGAAAAAGCCAACTCTTTTGACTTTGACCTGAACGGTGCTGTGATGGCAAGCGATGCGTTTTTCCCTTTTCCTGATTGTGTGGAAATTGCAGGCAATGCCGGTATAAAAGCAGTAATTCAGCCGGGCGGATCGATTAAAGATCAGTTGAGCATTGATTATTGTAATGAAAACCAAATAGCAATGGTCACCACGGGAGTAAGACATTTCAAACATTAATAACAATATAATACCCCCTTTAATACTATGGGATTTTTTGACTTTATGACCGAGGAAATTGCAATGGACCTTGGTACTGCAAACACCTTAATCATCCACAACGGAAAAGTTGTAGTTGACAGTCCGTCTATTGTAGCACGCGACCGTGTAACGGGAAAAATTCTCGCAGTGGGACAGGAAGCGAGTCTGATGCAGGGAAAAACCCACGACAACATCAAAACAATCCGCCCGCTGAAAGATGGTGTAATTGCTGATTTTGATGCATCAGAAAAAATGATCAGTCTGTTCATCAAAAGTATTCCGGCTTTAAAGAAAAAATTATTTACTCCGGCTCTTCGCATGGTGGTTTGTATTCCCTCGGGAATTACTGAAGTAGAAATGCGTGCTGTAAAAGAATCCTGTGAACGTGTAAACGGTAAAGAAGTATATCTGATTCACGAACCTATGGCAGCCGCTATCGGTATTGGTGTGGATATTATGCAGCCCAAAGGTAATATGATTGTGGATATAGGTGGCGGTACCACAGAAATCGCCGTATTGGCTTTAGGCGGCATCGTTTGTGATAAATCAGTTAAAATTGCAGGAGACGTTTTTACCAATGATATCATTTATTATATGCGTACACAACACAATTTGTTTGTGGGTGAAAGTACTGCCGAAAAAATAAAAATAGAGATCGGAGCTGCGGTAGAAGATTTAGATTTAGGACCTGAAGATTTATTGGTTCAGGGGCGGGATCTTTTGACCGGAAAACCAAAACAGGTAACTGTTTCTTACAGGGAAATTGCCAAAGCTTTGGACAAATCAATTCAGCGTATTGAAGATGCCGTAATGGAAACTTTATCGCAAACACCACCCGAACTGGCAGCCGATATTTACAATACCGGTATTTATCTTGCAGGTGGTGGTTCGATGTTGAGAGGTTTGGACAAGCGGATTTCTCAAAAGACCGATTTGCCCGTATATATAGCCGAAGATCCGTTGAGAGCCGTGGTTCGCGGAACAGGAGTTGTGCTTAAAAACATTGAGAAGTTTAAAAGTATTCTTATAAAATAACAGACCGGAAACAGGATGCAGCAAATCTTATATTTTATATCTAAAAACAGTACAAGGCTACTGTTTTTGCTGCTTTTAATATTTTCGCTGTTTTTAACAGTGCAAACACATTCATACCATAAAAGCAGGTTGCTGCACAGTGCCAATTTTGTATCGGGTACCATTTACGAAAAAACAAACAGCATCACCGAATACCTTCATCTCAAAGATGAAAACCACCGGCTGGCGGAAGAAAATGCCCGGTTGAAACAGATTTTGTACAACAGTGAAATCATTGTTGACAGTACTTTTGCTTTACATCCAAATATCCGTATTGCAAGAGATTACGAACTTTTTCAAGCCAAAATTATTAAAAATTCGTATCATAAGAAAGAGAATTATTTAATGATTAAAGGCGGCAGCAGCAACGGTGTGCAACAAGATATGGGAGTAATCAACTCCAAAGGTGTCGTGGGAATTGTAGAAAATGTATCCAAAAATTATGCTACTATTCAGAGCATTCTGAATACGCATACCCGAATCAGTGCAAAACTGAGCAACAGCAATCATTTTGGAACCATCAGATGGGATGGAAAAAACACCGGTTTTGTGCAATTGATCGATATTCCTAAACTGGCTGTGCTTCGCAGGGGCGATTCCATTGTTACGGGAGGAATTTCCACTATTTTTCCGGAAAATATTCCCATAGGCACAGTAGATAAAGTTTTCACTTCAAAAAACTCAAACTTTTATACCATCAACGTTCGTTTGTTCAACGATATGACCAGCATTGGTTCGGTTTATCTGATAGAGAATATTAATATTGAGGAGATTAATCAATTAGAAGAAGAGACAATAAGCGATGAATAATACCGCCTTTTTAAATACCGTTCGTTTTGTCGTGCTTGTTTTCTTTCAGGTTACCGTTTTCAACAACATCCATTTTTGGGGGTTCATCACTCCTTATCCCTATATTTTGTTTATTTTGCTTTATCCGCTGAATATCAACCGGAACTTATTCCTGATTTTGAGTTTTGCACTGGGATTGATTCTTGATATTTTCAATAATTCGGGCGGTATTCACACCACGGCTTGTATCATGCTGGCATTCGTCAGACAAAACCTTTTGAAAATGTCGTTTGGATACAGTTATGAATATCACATGTTCCGTATTCCCGACAAAGTTTCGAGAGAACTTACCACCTATTTTGTAACCGGAGTGCTGATTCATCATACCGTATTAATTGGTCTGGAACTCTTTAACATTGATTTTATTGCAGAGATTCTGTTGCGTATCGTTACCTCCTCTTTGTTTACAATTATATTGCTGTTCCTGATCAACGGACTGACTAAATCGTTTAAAAGATGAGAAAGCTGCTGTTTCCCATCATCGTAATTCTGGCAACCCTGGCTATTGTAGCCAAGCTTTTTTATATACAAATTATAGACGATTCTTTTTTGGCAAAATCTGAAAACAACGCCATCAAAATCGTGTATGAATATCCCGAACGAGGTTATGTTTATGACCGAAACGGATCGTTATTGATTGCCAATCAGCCGAGTTATGACATTATGGTTATTCCAAGGGAAGTAAAAGGAATCGACACACTGGAACTCTGTAAAATACTCGAAATCACCAAAGATGATTTCATGACTAAATTAGAAAAAGCAAAAGTATATTCGCCCCGTTTGCCCTCTGTTTTTTTAGCGCAATTGACCAAAACCGAATTTGCCGCTTTTCAGGAAAAAATACGTCATTTTAAAGGTTTTTATATCCAAAAGCGAAATTTACGGGATTATCAGGTAGATTATGCAGCCAATATTTTTGGATACATCCGCCAAATCAACGAGGCTGAACTGCAACGAAGAAAATACTATAAATCAGGTGAACTCATTGGAATTGGAGGCATAGAACAGGCTTATGAAGAAGACCTCCGTGGTATTCGCGGGGTACATTTTATCCAGCGCGATAAGTTCAATAAAGAAATAGGTCCGTTTAAAAATGGTGTTTACGATACAATTGCTGTAAAAGGAAACGATTTGACTGTTACCATCGATTCCGAATTGCAAAAATATGGTGAAGAACTAATGATTCGAAAACGTGGCGGAATTGTAGCCTTAGAGCCAAAAACCGGAGAAATTCTGGCATTGGTTTCTTCTCCTTCCTACGATCCGGGAATGCTTGTCGGAAGAGAGCGTTCTAAAAATTATATGAGAATCGACAGTATTCCGGGAAAACCATTTTTTGATAAAGTTTTACAGGGACAATTTTCGCCGGGTTCTCCGTTTAAAATTTTAACCGGATTGATCGGTCTTCAGGAAGAAGTTATCGATACACAAACCCGTTTTCCTTGTTCCGGCGGATTTTATTATGCCAGAGGAGCTTTTATGAGATGTCACGATTATGGTTCCTGGAATTTACATCCTGCTTTGGCACAATCCTGCAATACGTATTTTGCCCAAACCTATATGCGCATCATCAACAAATACTCTACTCCAAGTCAGGGTGTAGATGCCTGGTACAATCATTTGGCAAGTTTTGGATTGGACAATTATATGGGATATGATCTGCCTGTGGGACAAAAAGGTTTTATCCCAAATTCTAAATATTACCAAAAAGTATATCCCAATGGAAGGTGGAGAAGTACAAACATCATTTCCAATTCCATCGGTCAGGGCGAAGTTTCAATGACCCCGATGCAATTGGCAAACGTGATGTGTGCCGTTGCCAACGAAGGGTATTTTTATACACCGCATATCATCAAAAAAATCGAAAACCGGGAAATTGATAAATCGTTTATCCAGCGCAAACAAACCACCATCGACAAACAGCACTTTAAACCGGTTATTGAAGGATTGGCAGAAGTTTACAACAGCGGAACAGCAAGAAGACTTCAGATTCCGGGCATCAATATCTGCGGAAAAACAGGAACGGTTGAAAATTCTGCCACCGTAAATGGTGAAAGTGTAAAACTCAAAGACCACTCGGTGTTTCTGGCATTCGCTCCAAAGGAAAATCCAAAGATTGTAGTAGCCGTTTTTATTGAAAACGGTGGTTTTGGGGCTACCTGGGCAGGTCCGATTGCTTCCTTAATGATTGAAAAATATTTAAAAGGTGAAATTACACGTACCGATCTGGAAAAAAGAATGTTTGAAGGCGATTTGTCCGAAAATTATACTTTGCGAGATATAGCCGACAAACAAATGGAAGAACGAAGAAAAAGAAGATTAGAAGAAGAACGATTAAAAAAACTGCAGCAGGAACGTGTTACAAACTAAACAATTAAAAAACCAAAGCGTCATTGCAAATATCGACTGGCTCAGCATACTGCTGTATGTCGCATTAGTTGTTTTCGGATGGATGAATATCTATTCGGCATCGCTGCCTTTGGAAACAACTTCTGTTTTTGATCTGGGACAAACCTACGGAAAACAATTGCTGTTTATCATTCTTTCTGTTCCGCTCATTATTCTGATTCTGTCTTTAGATGCCAAGATCTATGAAAAGTATGCCACTATTTACTATATCACCGGAGTTTTACTTCTGATGGGATTGTTTGTTTTTGGAACAACTATCAAAGGGCAAACCAACTGGTATCAGTTTGGAGGGATCAGCCTTCAACCTTCCGAATTTGCTAAAATAGCCACCTCACTGCTGCTGGCAAAATACGTCAGTGAAAATCAGAATCATTTTGAACCTTTAAAAGACCAGCTTATTGCCATAGGAATTATTTTCTTTCCGGTAATATTTATTATGCTTCAGCCCGATACAGGTTCAGCAATGATTTTTATGATCTTCTTTTTGGTATTATACCGCGAAGGATTTCCCGCCTGGTATTTATGGACGGGTTTTATTGCTGTCTTGCTTTTTGTTCTGGCACTTATTGTTCATCCTGTCGTATTGCTTATAGCAATTCTTTTGGGTTGTATTGCTCATTTTATAACCAATAAAAACATTCGCCGCAATCCTATAATTTATGGCATACTGGCATTGTGTATGTCGGCATTTGTTTTTTCGGTTGATTATGTTTTTGATAATGTGCTTGAGTCCCACCACAAAGACCGTATCAATGTATTGTTTGGCGACGAAGTGGATATGAAAAGAGAAGGCTACAATTTAAATCAATCAATGATTGCCATCGGTTCAGGAGGTTGGGGCGGAAAAGGTTTTTTAGAAGGTACTCAGACCAAAGGAGGTTTTGTACCAGAACAACATACTGATTATATTTTTACCACCGTAGGCGAAGAATGGGGATTTGCAGGTTCTATGTCTGTGGTAGCCGTATTTGTGTCACTGATATTCCGTATTATTTATCTTTCTGAAAAACAGAAAAATGGATTTACGCGGGTATATGGATATTGTGTTGCTGCCATTCTATTTATGCACTTTGCAGTAAACATCTCCATGCTTATCGGAATTTTTCCTACCATCGGTGTTCCGTTGCCGTTTTTCTCTTACGGGGGCTCCAGTTTAATTGCTTTTACGATACTGCTCTTTATTTTTCTTAAATTAGATGCAAATAAAGTCAACGAATGGTAAAAACGGCATAAAACTTGATACAACAGCATTAGAAAGAAATTAATAACACATAACATTTACAATTATATGAAAAAAAGTATCTTATTTTTAGGAATGATTTCAGCAATAAGCTTCACAGCTTCAGCGCAGGAACAAAAAACGACAGAAACAATAACCGAAGAAACTGTTATTCTTGAAGAAGCAGGGTTGCAGCCATTGACTCCGACATCGGAAAAGAACGGCTATGAAGAGGAGATTTTAAAAGCAGAAAAGGCAAAACAAAAAGCAGAAGAAGATATTGAAAAAGCAGCTAAAAAGAAAGCAGATGCTGAAATAAAAGCTACCCAAAAGCAACAAAAGGCTCAGGAAAAGATGGCTAAAGATGCAGAAAAAGCTGCTAAAGCTGCCAAAAAGAAAGCCGACGCACAAGCTAAAGCTGCCAAAAAGCAACAAAAAGCATTTGAAAAAGAACAAAAAGCACTTATAAAAGCCGAGAAAAAAGAAGCTAAAAAAATAACAGCCATTGCAAAAGCAAATAAAAATTTAGACAAAGCCAAAAATAATTTACGCAAAGCTGAAGTGAAATTTCAAAAAGCGAACAATACTTTTGAACGTAACAAGCTGAGAAACAAATTGAGTGCTGAAAAAGAAATAAAAGAACGTACAAAGTTAATGAAACTTGAAACCAAAGTTGCTGAGTTGAAATTAAAAGTCAACAGACAGGAACTGGAAGTAAAAAAAGCAGAGATTAAGTAATTTTTAATAAGTAATAAAAAACAGGGTTTGGAAAATTCCAAACCCTGTTTTTTATATACATTCAATTCTTATCGCTTAAAACGTATCTGAACACCAAGTCCCAAATTCAGATAACTTCCAGAGCCTTGTTCAATACCCAAACCGTTGAATCCGAAATCCTGACTGAACTGATTCACAAATGTAGCATCCAAAAAAACAGCTACATTTTGAGAAAAGTTATATTTTGGCATCAAGCCTATTTGTGCCACACCAATCATATCCGTTCCTGAACGGGCATCACTTTTTCCCTGCCCTAATCCGAAACCAGCGTGTGCTGTAATATCAAAATCGCTCACCGTTCCAAAGGCTGCTCTTCCATTTATTCCGGTCAGGATGTTATAAGTTGCTTCCAGCATCAATCTACTGAAGTTTACACCGGAATTGTTAATATTTTCATGCTCAAATTTTGAGCTTGCGAACGTACCTCTCACACCCCAAACATCATCGATATGGTAAATTAAACCTAGTTGAAAAAAATTAAAACCGCTGTAGTCTCCCGTTGTAATTCCTTCGCTTGGACTTAAAGCTGAATTCATACCGTACTGACCTTCAATGCTTAGATTCTTCCAAATGTCGGGAGCTTGTTGTGCCTGAGCAAATTGTGCTGTCAGAACAACCCCACATGCGATTAAATTTTTTTTGATTGTCTTCTTTTTCATGCTAATTTGTTTTTGTTTAAATAGGATAACGTAATTCTTCTATAATTAGTATGCGTAAAACTAAGTATTAATAACAAACCTGCAAAAACTAATTCATTGTTTCTTATTTTTGAGTAAAAAAATATATGAGAAAATTTTTAATCTTTTTTGTTCTAAACTATTTTGCAGTATCTGCTTTAGGACAGGCGGTTTCAAACAGTCTGTCAGGCTCTTATGTCAATGGTGATCCCAAAGCTATGTATTCAAGCATTGCATTTGACGGGAAAGGGCATGCGGTAATCAATGATTCTTTTCTATCGGAATATTTTCAAAAAGACGACGTTTTGTACATTCTCCCAGACAAAAGTGTTTTTATTTTCAAAGTAGAAAATAACCAATTAAAGGGGCATAGTTCCTGGGTAGAAGAAAATAGTTTTAAACCCTCTGATCCAACTGTTGTGTTGGAAGAAAGCGTTTCTTTTCCTTCTTATCCGGTAAACCCTCAGCTTTTATATAAATTTTACCAACTGAATTTTA
>DATGMY010000220.1:0-11099 GCA_035307005.1 Flavobacterium sp.
GTTGGTAAAACAGCTGGGCAATCCCATTGTTTCCACTTCGATTTATGATGAAGACGAAGTAATTGAATACACCACTGACCCGGAACTGATTTTTGAAAAATGGCAACAGAAAGTAGAAGCTGTAATCGATGGGGGATACGGCGACAACGTGGCATCGACCATTATTGATTTAACAGGTTCCGAACCTGAAGTACTGCGTGAAGGAAAAGGAGATATTGATATATTTTAAAAAAGAATCCGAACATATAGTTCGGATTCTTTTTTACGGAATATATTTCTTATCAAAATTTGGTTTGCGTTTTTCTAAAAATGCGTTACGTCCTTCAATGGCTTCATCGCTCATATATGCCAAACGCGTTGCTTCGCCTGCAAAAACCTGTTGACCTACCATACCGTCATCGGTCAGGTTCATAGCAAACTTCAGCATTTTAATCGAAATAGGGGACTTCTCTAAAATTTCCTGTGCCCAATCATAAGCAGTTTGTTCCAGTTCATTATGTGGAATTACCGCATTGACCATTCCCATTTCGTAGGCATCCTGTGCAGAATAATTTCTTCCTAAGAAAAAAATCTCACGGGCTTTTTTCTGTCCGACCATTTTTGCCAGATATGCCGAACCATAACCGCCATCAAAGCTTGTTACATCCGCATCGGTTTGTTTAAAGATCGCATGTTCTTTGCTGGCAAGAGTTAAATCGCAAACAACGTGCAACGAATGTCCGCCACCCACAGCCCAACCGTTAACTACGGCAATAACGACTTTAGGTGTAAAGCGAATCAAACGCTGTACTTCCAATATATTTAACCGGTGATAACCATCTTCGCCCACATAGCCCTGATAACCTCTGGCACGTTGATCGCCACCGCTGCAAAAAGAATAGACGCCGTCTTTTGGGGACGGGCCTTCGGATGAAAGCAGAATTACTCCGATAGAAGTATCTTCATGAGCATCGTGAAAGGCTTTTAACAATTCGGAAGTTGTTTTTGGACGAAAAGCGTTCCGCAATTCGGGGCGGTTAAAAGCAATTCGGGCAACTCCGTTACATTTTTTATAAGTAATATCATCAAATTCGATGGCAGTTTTCCACTGTATTTGTTCCATAATAATGATTTATTTTTTGTTGTTCAAAGATACCAATTTAATTAAAGTTTAGCAGTATCAATAAACTTATCTACGGCATCACGGATGATTTCAGCATGGTCAAAAGCCAGCACAGGCAATTCATTTATAGAAAACCAGCGCACATTTTTGGCATCATCTTTTGCTTTAGCTTCTGCTGTGTTATCTGTCTGACCAAAAAAAGCGACGGAAACGGTATGTCCGCGCGGATCCCGTAATGGGTTTCCATAAGCTTGGATTTGTTTTACCTGAAATAATTGAATGTCGGTTTCTTCATATAATTCGCGTTTGGCAGCAGTTTCCAAATCTTCGTTTTTATCTACAAAACCACCGGGCAATGCCCAATGCCCCTGAAAAGGATTATTTAAACGCTGAATCAATAAAATCTCATATCCGTTTTCATTTTTTCGGAATAGAGTGACATCCACTGTAAGGAATATAACCGGACTGTAGCTCATTTTATAATATATTTAGTTGGATTAAAGCTAATAAAATAATAGAAACCACCGCAAGGAAAATTCCATAAATAACATTTTTGGATATATTTTCTTTAAAATAAAATTTGCCGATGAGTGTTCCTCCAATGATTACACCAAGGTTCATTGTGATAAATACAAGGGTAGGGCTGTCTGAAAAAATTTTGTGTGCTTTCATATAAAAGTAAATGTTCATGAAATTTAACCCGCCCAAAAAAGCTCCGTATAATATATAGGTATAATTTATTTTTCCTTTAGTCAATAAAATGTAAAATAAAGAAACAATAGCGCAACAGATAAAAATCAAAAACAGTGTAGCAATATAATTTACATCCGGATTTGTTGCAATAATTTTGAATAAAGTGTCCACAATACCGTATCCAAAGAAAACAGCAAAGAGATAAAATATATTGAATTTTCCATTATTTGTGGATTTTTTATACAATAAGAGAATAATACTTAAAAAAGTAAGTATAATAACAAACAGTTTTGTATAAGTAAAAACCTCGTTAAATAATTTAAAGCTCAGAATTACCGGAATAATTAAGGATAATCGCTGAAAGATGTCTGTTTTTGCTAATCCGGAAGTTTTGAGGGATTTATTGAGGAAAAAGAAAATACTTGGCATCAAAAAGCCGAGCAATCCGACAATTATAAGGCTGTCAGTACTCAATTTAATGTCTGTGATGTCTAAATCTAAAAGAAATAGCGATAAGATGACAGCGATAAAATAATTAAAAAGAACTAATATAAATAAATTTCTGACTGAATTTATTTTTAAGACTTTTATAAATAAACCTACTGATAATGAGGATAATAAACTAACAAGTAAAGCAATCATTTTGGATGATATTAAGTATTTACAACTCCTATTTTACATAATATATATTATAGTTCGATTTATTTTAAATAAATACAATCAAAACTTTTTAATATTTGACAAATATCTTTATTTTTGCAACGTTTATAAAAATAAATTAAGTGGAAAATTCAAACGCACAAAAGATAATTAAAAATCTTCAGGCTGAAGTTGTAGCAAACGGAATTGTAGCTGAAACGATTATACCTGAATTAAAAAAGCTACGTGAATTTGCCTTGCTTGAAGAAAAGCCTTTTCTGGTAAAAGCTTTACGTCTGGCTTATGAACACCTTGAAAAACATCAGAATTTTCTGATTACCGTTCCTTCAGACGAACCACTTGACGACGAATTACCTGTCAATGCGGATCTTACCAGTACCGAAAGTTTCAATTATTTTTTATCTTTAATGCTGGATATGGACAACAAACATAATGTGGCAGATATTAAAGAATACAATCAACAGTTTTTATCTCATTAATTATGTTAAACTTTTTCAGATTAATTGCGGCTTTGGAAGGCATCTCATATTTAGCATTGTTTTATAATATGTTAGTGAACAAGCCTAACAATCCTGAGTTATATCAACAATTATTATATCCCATAGGTATGACTCATGGCATACTTTTTGTATTGTATGTTGTGTTAGCAATTTATCTGAAAACAGAATATAAATGGTCTATGAACAAGTTAGGATTGATCCTTTTAGCCTCTCTCCTACCATTCGGAACATTTTATTCTGATTATAAATGGTTAAAAAGTTAAAAAAAAATTTGCTGATTAATAAAATAGTATTAATTTTACCCAAAAATATAGTTACAGCTATTCTGAATTTATTTAATAATTAAAAAAAAGTTTTATGAAAAAAATAACTTTGCCTTTAATTGCAGCGCTATTAGGAGTTTCTAATATGAACGCCCAGGAAGGAACACCTTACAACAAGTGGTCTATTGACATCAATGGTGGTTTGACAAAACCAGCTACACCAATGAAACAAGGATACACAGGTGACACATTCTTCGGATTTGTTCATGCTGACGCTGGCGTCCGTTACATGTTTAACAACAAATTTGGTGTGAAAGCTGATTTTGGTTATGACTACATGAAAAACGGAGAAGATTCTGACTATTTCAGAACAAAACATTACAGAGCAAGTTTACAAGGAGTTGCAAACTTGGGACGTATTATGAACTTTGAAGAATGGACAAGAACTTTAGGTTTACAGGCTCATTTAGGTGCCGGATACTCTTGGATGGAACCAGGACAGGATTTGGCAACTAATCTTTACGAAAAAGATCAAATGGGTCACGTTATCTTAGGTTTGACCGGACAAGTAAGATTAGGAAACCGCGTAGCTTTAAACGCTGATTTCTCTATGATCAATACTGTTCGTCAGGACATGACTTTCGATGGTGCTGGTTATGTAGATGCTAACGAAAGAGGATTTAACGGTACATTTTACAATGCTACTTTAGGTCTATCTTTCTACTTAGGTGGAAATGAGCAACACGCTGACTGGTATGCAAACGATGGTTTAACAAACCGTGTTAATGCTTTAGAAAACCGTGTAACAGACATCGAAAACAAAATGATCGACTCTGATAATGACGGTGTGCCTGATTATTTAGATTTAGAACCAAATACTCCAGCTGGAAATATGGTTGATACTAAAGGTCGTTCTATTGATTTGAACAAAAATGGTATCCCTGATTCTTACGAAGATTATTTCGATTCAAGATACGCTATGAAAGGTGAAAAAGGTGAAACTTTTACATCTGCTGATTCAAACACAGCTCAGGACTTGATCAACCAAGGTTATGTAGCAGTATATTTTGATTTTGATAAATCTACTCCTAAAAATGCTGAAGCTACAAACTTCCTAATTACTTATCTACGTAGTAATCCAAATGCTACAGTTGAAGTTAACGGATTTGCTGATTCAGTTGGTAATGCTAATTACAACCAAAGATTGTCTGAAAAACGTGCGAAAAACGTAGCGAAAATTTTAGAACAATCCGGAATTTCAAGCTCTAGAATTAATGTAGTTGCTAAGGGTGAAGATACTTCATTTGATGGTACAAACAAAACTACTTCTAAATTCGCAAGAAGAGTAACATTTAAAATAAACTAATTTAGTTTTTAAATATTGAAAGAAAGAGAGGTTAATTAACCTCTCTTTTTTTATTTTGTACCTTTGTAAATAATAACAACTTTTTCAATGAAATTCAAAGTAGAGTCAGATTATAATCCTATGGGCGATCAGCCTGTGGCTATTCAAACTCTGTCTGAAGGTATTCATAACAAGGAGAAATTTCAGACTTTGTTAGGTGTAACAGGTTCCGGTAAAACTTTTACCGTGGCAAATGTTATTCAGGAAGTACAAAAACCAACTTTGGTTTTAGCCCATAATAAAACATTGGCTGCGCAATTATATTCTGAATTCAAACAATTTTTTCCACACAATGCCGTAGAATATTTTGTTTCTTACTATGATTATTATCAGCCAGAGGCTTATCTTCCCGTTACCGGGACATATATCGAAAAGGATTTATCAATTAATGATGACTTGGAAAAAATGAGATTAAGTACTACTTCTTCCCTGCTTTCCGGACGTCGTGATGTATTAGTTGTAGCTTCGGTGTCGTGTTTGTATGGTATTGGAAATCCAACGGAGTTTAAGAAAAACGTGGTTACGATTGCGCAGGATCAAATTATTTCCCGTACAAAGCTTTTGCAACAATTAGTACAATCGCTTTATTCAAGAACCGAAGGAGAATTTTCTCACGGTACTTTTCGTATCAAAGGTGATACGGTTGAAGTTTTTCCGAGTTATGCCGACGATCCTTTTAGAATTCATTTTTTTGGAGATGAAATTGAAACTATTGAAGCCTTTGATCCTGTGACTTCTAAAGTGATTGAGCAATATCCTTCACTTAATATTTACCCTGCGAATATGTTTGTTACTTCGCCCGATGTGCTGCAAAATGCTATTTGGGAAATCCAACAGGATATGGTAAAACAAGTAGATTATTTTAAATCAATCGGCAAACATTTAGAAGCCAAAAGGTTGGAAGAACGTACCAATTTTGATTTGGAAATGATTAAAGAATTGGGTTATTGCTCGGGAATTGAAAATTATTCACGTTATTTAGACGGAAGAATGCCTGGTTCACGTCCGTTCTGCTTACTGGATTATTTCCCAAATGATTATCTGATGGTTATTGATGAAAGCCATGTAACAATTTCTCAGGTTCACGCAATGTATGGGGGCGACCGGTCGCGAAAAGAAAACCTGGTGGAATATGGTTTTCGCTTGCCAGCAGCTATGGACAACAGACCTTTGAAATTTGAAGAATTTGAATCACTCCAAAATCAGGTTATTTATGTTTCGGCTACTCCGGCGGATTATGAATTACAAAAATCTGAAGGTATTTATGTAGAGCAGGTCATCCGCCCTACTGGTTTGTTGGATCCGATTATTGAAGTGCGTCCAAGCCAAAATCAGATAGATAATCTTGTAGAAGAAATTCATCAGCGTGTAGATTTGGACGAAAGAGTACTTGTTACCACTCTAACCAAACGAATGGCGGAAGAATTGGCAAAGTATTTTACCAAAATCGGCATTCGTTGCCGTTATATTCATTCAGATATTGATACTCTGGAACGGGTAGAAATCATGCAAGATCTCAGAAAAGGACTTTTTGATGTTTTAATTGGTGTAAACCTTTTGCGTGAAGGACTTGATTTACCTGAGGTTTCATTAGTTGCTATTTTAGATGCCGATAAGGAAGGCTTTTTGAGAAGCACGCGTTCTTTAACACAAACTGTAGGTAGAGCTGCCCGTAATATCAACGGGAAAGCCATTATGTATGCGGATAAAGTAACAGATAGTATGCAGCGAACCATTGATGAAACTTCTTATAGACGTTCAAAACAAATAGATTTCAATAAAAAGCATGGATGGACCCCTAAAGCTTTAAATAAAAAAATCGGCGACTCTTTAGCCAGTCAATTCAAATCATATAATCAAAATGAACCTGAATACCAAAAAGTTGCAGAAGAGTCTCCTGCTTATTGGAATGTGAATGATATTGAAAAAGCCATTAAAGAAAAACGAAAAGAAATGGAAAAAGCCGCCAAAAACCTTGATTTTCTTCAGGCTGCAAAATTAAGAGATGAAATCAAAGAATTAAATGACAAAAAAAGGAGTATGAAATAAATATTTTTCTATTTTTATGAAAATTTTTGATGATGAAAAAAATAACTATTTTACTGTTTACAATCATCTCATCTGCTACATTGGTCAGCTGTATCTTTGAGCGTAATGATGATTATACGTATAATTATTATCCCAGTCAATATGAACCGGTAATAATGAGTCGTGAAGCATTTGAAAATTCCATTCGTTTTACGGAAGTTCAACCTATGCGAGATGCCGGAAAAATTTACGTTAAAGACCAATATGTGTTTATTGTAGATCGCAATAAAGGAGTTCATGTTTACAACAACCAAAACCCGTCAAGCCCTTCGGAATATACCTTTTTAGAAATTCCTGGAGTAACGGATTTAGCTATTAGGGATAATTATATTTATGTAAATCAATCTATTGACCTTGTAGCGTTAAACGTAAACTTTAGCTCAAAAACGGTTGAAGTAACCAAGAGAATCCGTCAGACTTTTCCTGTAAAAGTTTCTCCCGACGGATACACTCAATATGTTAATGAAAACCAAGTAGTTGTTGATTGGATTAAAAGAAATTAATTATGAAAAAGTATTTATTTTATATCGTTTTAATAGTAGGATGTTTGCAATTAACGAACTGTGCAAATGATGAAGCGGGTGGTAACTCAAACACGGATGGTCCTACCCCTGGCAATCCCAATGATGGTAAAGGCGGAAGTTTGGCTGTTTTTGCTTTAAAAGGCAATTATCTGTATACAGTAGATTACAGATCACTGCATGTATTTCAAATTGCAGATCCTGCCAATCCCATTAAAGTCAACGATGTGCAAATAGGTTTTGATATTGAAACATTGTTTTCTTTAGACAACTTACTTTTTATGGGGGCACAAAGTGGTATGTATATCTATGATATTTCCAATCCGGAAAATCCTGTAAAAATGTCTGAATCTCGTCATTTTACTGCTTGTGATCCTGTTGTAGCAAATGAAACACACGCTTTTGTGACCTTGCACTCCAATACAAATTGCGGTGGAAATATCAATCGTTTGATGGTTTATGATATTGCAGATATTCAAAATCCGGAACTTATCCACGAACGTAATCTGGTTGCTCCGAAAGGATTGGCATTACAAGGAAATTATTTAGTAGTCTGTGACGATGAACTGAAAATTTTCAACGTTTCAAATCCTGCGGAACCTTCTTTATTGAAGGCTTTTAATAAAAGTTATACAGATGTAGTGATTTACAACGATATTTTATTTGCCTTTGGGGCACGCCAGATTTCACAATTCAAATGGCAAGGCGAGGATTTCACGACACTGGAAGAAATCAGCACTTTAAGTTATTAACAAACCGAAGCATTTCTCAGGAAATGCTTTTTTATATTATCTTTGAACGTAATAAATATATATAATGACAATTCCTATTATAGTGAAATAGGCGCAAAAATTGGAAACAATTTTAAAGTAATGATAGGAGTTCAAGCTAATTTCTCTTTAGCTGCCAAATTAATCCAACAAAATTTGGAAGTAGATATTTCAGATAATTATAAAAGAACTTACAGCGATCTTATTTTGGGTTTTTCAGTTGTTCCGGCTGGCAGAAATATTGATCTCACTTTTAGATACAATTTAGGATTATCTAATAATATCATTGGGACTAATCATACAACAAGTCAAACACAACGTAAAGATGTTATATACATAGGTTTGAAAATAGGAATTTAAAAAAGAAGAATTAACCCCGATAATAACGAGATAGAAACTATGAAAGATTTATTTAGAGGTTACAATAAAAAAACCGAAAAAGAATTAAAAGTATTATGGGAGAATGCAATTTTCGTTTTTGACACAAATGTTTTATTGAATTTGTATAGATATTCAGAAGACACAAGAAATTCAATAATAAATTTAGTCGAAAATTTTAAAGACCGTGTAGCCTTACCTTATCATACAGCTTATGAATTTAATAAAAACAGATACGAAGTAATAGCTCAAAACGAAATAATCATAACAAATTTTTTGAACGAATTAAATAAGCTAAAAAACATTATTAATTCTAAAAATCAACAACCTTTTTTAAGCTCTAAACTTAATAAGGAAGCTGACGAGGTATTTAAAAATATTGAGAGTGAATTAAATGACAATAAACAAAAACTTAATAATTTTTTTAAAAATGATCCTATTTTTGATAAAATCAATTTAATATTTAGTAATAAAGTATCAAAACAATTTACCGACGAAGAGATAAAAGAAATTTCTAAAGAAGGTGAAATAAGGTACGCTAACAAAATACCGCCTGGATTTGAAGATTCTAAAAAACAAGATAATAAATTTGGGGACTTAATATTATGGAAACATATAATTGAGATCGCAAATGAAAATAAAAATAGTATAATCTTAATTTCTGACGAACAAAAAAAAGATTGGTTTTGGATATTAGAAAAAGGAGGAAAAACTATTGGACCACACCCAAAATTGATTGAAGAATTTTATTGCGAAACAGGATTTGACTTTCATATTTTATCATCAGAAAGATTTCTAAAATTTGGAGAAATATTTTCGAGTGTTAAACCATCACCTGATGCTATTGAAGAAATCGAAACCTCAAAAAAACCAATTTCTAATTATTCAGCTATAGAGAATTTTATTAAGGAAGGAGCGTTTAACCAATACATTAACACTGCAACAAATCCAATTAGCAATATGATCAACACAACAGGATATTCAGGATACGATCCAACTAAAACTCTTGGAGGTTTAACTAACAATTTCGCTGCAACAAACCCAATTAGTAATATGATCAACGCAACAGGATATTTAGGATACGATCCAACTAAAACTCTTGGAGGTTTAACTAGCGATTTCGCTGCAACAAATCCAATTAGTAATATGATCAACGCAACAGGATATTTAGGATACGATCCAACTAAAACTCTTGGAGGTTTAACTAGCAATTTCGCTGCAACAAATCCAATTAGTAATATATCCGCTTTAACTAGTTCCACAAAAGAACAATTAAATAATATTTACTCTCCACACCAAGCACCATATAATAATAGTAAAGAAGAAAATTCATAATAACAGCTTGAAAGTATAAAAAGATCCCACCAGTTGGTGGGATCTTTATTTATTAAAAATGTTGTACATTTTATAATCAAATACCGTCGCTGTTAAAATTTCTTCAGTTTTTATGATAGTGTCAGTTTTAACTGTGTAAAATTTCTCTTCATTTGACTCATTATTATCTTTACAATACTCCGAAACAGCTTCAAAATAATCAGTAGTAAGAACCATTTTCTTTGTATCTTTTTCTCGATACCCACTTAATATTGGAGTTATTTTTATAAATTGTTTGTCTTTTGGGTTTGGGATTTTTTCACAATAACCGATATATATTTTATCATTTTTCAATGTAATTAAAACCATATCTTTATTATACAGACAATTTACAAGTAATTTTTCAAGCTCAGAGCCATATTCATTTATAGCTAATTTTATTAATTCTTTTTCTCTTTTCTTTAATAAAAAATTAGTACTCATCAATAATAAAGCCATGAGTAAACACGAAAGTACAACAGTCCAAAAATAGGGAACATTTTTTACAGGAAAAACCTCTAAATAACATGCTAATTCAGTTATTAATCCCGGAAAAAGAAACGGAATAAAAGCCCTCAGCACAAATCCTGATGCACATATCAGGATGGCAAAAGTTAGTGTTTCAAATATTATTATATTAGGAGATAATCTCTGATTATTAAACTTAAAAAGCAAAGATTTTGAAACTATTAAATATCCAAATATAACAGGAAGTATAAATAAATTATAAGGAATCAATTTATTTAGCTAAAAGAGTTTTATTATTTTTCAATTCTTCAATTGCTTTCTGCACCTTTTTATCACTATAAAAATCACTTTTTTCCACATATAATGTTCCATCAGAAGATGACTTAACATTACTGTTGAGATTTGTTTTCTTACCAAACAAAGCTTTAAACATATTTATTAAAGTTGAAATCATAGCGCAAAAGTAAGTGTTATTTGATCAAATATACAATTAATTTCATTTAAATTAAAAATAAATCATGTTAAAAGAAATATCATTTATCTTAAATAAAGTTTTATCCCAGACTTTCATCAAAAAAAACTATCTTAAAAATTAAACTATAAACAATTGATTATAAAATATATTTCATATCTTTAAACCTGTTTGTGTTTAATAGATTTATTTTTATGTTTTAAATTTACTATGAAAAAGAGAGGAGTATCTGTGTGATGCTCCTTTTTTTGTTCTAAACAAAAAAACCTCTCTTTCGAGAGGCTTACTTCCGTAAAAAAAACTAAAGCGTCAAACAATAATTATAATTCTACGGACAATAATTCTTCGCCTAAATGATGTAAGGCGGTTTCTATCTTCTTTTTTTGTGCCGGACGTGGTTTTTTCAATCCGGTAGAGTAATGTTGT
>DATGMY010000221.1:0-2009 GCA_035307005.1 Flavobacterium sp.
TCAAAACCTGCATCCATCCAGGATTGAATACCTCCTTTTAAATAGCCTAACGTATTATCGTAACCCACACGCGACAAACGGGTAATGGTTTCTTCTTCACGTCCGTCCGGAGTTACCAAAATAATCGGCTGGTTGATATCGGTAATCAAAGCACCAACCCAGGGAGCAAATCCACCATCGATTCCTATAAAAACAGCACCGGGGATATGTGCTTTTCCAAAACTGTTGGCATCACGAACATCTAAAATCAATGCCTCATCTGCTGCTTGTTTAAATTCTGCCGGAGTAAAAGCCTGATTGTTTTTTATAATAGTTTCTACATTCTGATAGCCTTCTTTGTTTAACCGTACATTTTCAGGAAAATACACCGGAGGCGGTAATAACCCGTCAGTAACCTCTTTTACAAACTCTTCAATGGTCATATCGGCACGTAGGGCATAATTGGTGCGTTTTTGTTCGCCTAAAGTTCCTACGGTTTCCTTGCTTAAATTTTTGCCGCAAGCCGACCCTGCACCGTGTGCCGGATACACAATTACCTCGTCTACCAGAGGCATAATTTTGGTACGCAAACTATGAAATAAAGTAGCTGCCAACTCTTCTTGTGTCATGTGAGCTGCTTTCTGAGCCAGATCCGGACGTCCAACATCGCCTAAAAATAAAGTGTCGCCACTGAAAATAGCGTGATCTTTCCCGTTTTCATCGCGCAACAGATAAGTAGTACTTTCCATTGTATGTCCGGGCGTATGCAATGCTATAATTGTAGCATTTCCTATTTTAAATTCTTCTCCATCTGTGGCAATATGTGCTTTAAACGCCGGTTGAGCTGTAGGCCCATAAACAATCGGCGCATCCGTTTTCTCAGACAGGGTTATGTGTCCGCTTACAAAATCGGCATGAAAATGTGTTTCAAAAATGTATTTAATTGTGGCATTATCCGCCGCTGCTTTATCAATATATTGCTGAACTTCTCTCAATGGATCAATGATGGCTGCTTCGCCGTTGCTTTCGATGTAGTAAGCACCTTGCGCCAGACATCCTGTATAAATTTGTTCTATTTTCATAATCAAAAAATTGTTTTCAAAAATACGAATTAAAATCGGTTTCCAAACAAGACATTTATCATCTAATAGCCTATGATTTCTTTGGTTAGAATGTACAACGACATTGCTAAAATGAACCAACCGAATATTTTACGCAAATTTCCGTCGATGATTCTTTTTGACAAACGGATTCCTATAAATAATCCAAATATGGAAATAACCGAAAATGATAAGATCAGCAGCCAATCAATTTTTTGATAGCTCAAATCGCCCAAAAAACCTGAAAGTGATTGGATAGAAACAATGGTCAATGAAGTTCCCACGGCTTTTCGCATCGGAAGATTGGCAAAAAACAATAAGGCAGGAACAATCAGAAATCCGCCGCCGGCACCCACCAATCCGGAAATTAGTCCAATTAAAATCCCTTGAAAAATCAATGAAACTGCCGCTGCTGCCTCCGGTTTACCGATGACTTTTTGTCTGGACTTTTTGATCATACGTGATGCCGCAGCAAACATTACCACGGCAAAAAGAATCATAATCAAGGTGGATTTCGGAATGATAAAATCGTTTTTCAGTATAAACTCATCCGGAAGTAAGGGTACTAAAGTCGATCGGGTAAAAAATACTGAAAGCAAAGAAGGAATTCCAAAAAGTGCAACAATTTTAAAATTGACGTTTTGATCCAAAGAATGCCGGATACTGCCTACAAATGCCGTGCTGCCTACAATAAAAAGCGAATAAGCAGTAGCAATAACCGGATTCAATCCCACTACATAAACCAAAATCGGAACGGTAAGTATAGATCCACCACTACCAATAAGCCCTAACGTCACTCCGATAAAGAGTGCCAGTATAAGCCCGATAATTGTAGAAATATCAAACATAGTTTTGTTTCGATTGATCTTTCAAAGATACTGTTTCGCTTTCTTTTTTTAGAAAAATCAGCTAAAATATTATCCAAGCTAA
>DATGMY010000222.1:0-7359 GCA_035307005.1 Flavobacterium sp.
AGCGTTTTGTTTCAAATTTAAAAATAGTTCCCAACATTAGTTATCTCCTTTTAATGAAACAAAATATACATCTTCCAGAATCGGATTAGCTTTTACAAAAGTTTCATCGGGTTGCTCATCGCTGTGAACACGGATATTCAAGGTGTTGTCCGTATTGAAATTTGACGAGATAATGTTGTGATTTCTGTTAAACTCATCAAACTCCTCACGGTTGATGATACGCATCCAAATTTTGCCTTCCAATAATTCTTCGCCGCTGTTTGGTGTTCCTTCAAACAAGATTTTTCCACCATTGAGAATTGCCAGATTGTGGCACAATTCGCGAACGTCGTCTACGATATGCGTTGAAAAAATCACGGTGTGATTTGTCCCGATTTCACGCAACACATTCAAAAAACGGTGGCGTTCAGCAGGATCCAGACCAGCTGTAGGTTCGTCTACAATAATCAGTTGTGGATTATTTAATAACAATTGGGCAATACCAAAACGTTGTTTCATACCACCCGAATAACCGCTCACACTTTTGTTACGAACATCATACAGGTTGGTAAGTTCTAATACTTCTTTGATGATTTTTTTACGTTCTTCTTTTTTGGTAATTCCTTTTAACTGTGCAAAGTAATCTAGTAAGGTTTCAGCAGACATATTCGGGTAAACACCAAATTCCTGAGGTAAATATCCCAATATTTTTCGCAAGCCATTTTTATCTTCTAAAACATTGATTCCGTTAAAGGTAACAGAACCGGAATCGGGCGATTGTAAGGTAGCTATGGTTCGCATCAGCGAAGATTTCCCCGCACCGTTTGGACCTAATAAACCAAACATTCCTTTACCAATTTCTAAATTTACATTGTCTAAGGCTTTTACGCCATTTTTATAGGTTTTGGTCAACCCTGATATTTTTAAGCTCATAACTGATTTTTTAAGTAGCTGCCAGCAATTAGCCTTCAGCTGTTAGACTCCTAATCTGTAAGTATAATAACTTGATGATATGTTACAGAGAAAGTAAAATTTAATGGTTTTTCCTTCCGAAATCCAGCAAATAAACGCTAATGTGTATTCTTTCACAATTTTGGAATAATCCATCCTTGTTTTTTATCCTGAATGGGGAATATCAATGAAAAAGTCGTTTTATTCCACACTACCATACTCCGACCAAGTCAATTAGTTTTTGATTTTCCGGAAAATCACTCTAAAAGTTTTTTTTCGGATTTTAAATATATCACGGTATGAAGACATCCCTCTTCCTCCTTTTTGTATATACGCTTTTTAAATATTACACAAAAAACACTTAAAAAACCTTCATCAATTCTTTGAGGGCTTCGTGTTCTTCTTGTGGTAAATAAGGTATGAGATTGTTAAAATAATCTCTGAACTCTCTTCGGGCACATAAACGAACGATAGCATCTTTTCCAAATTTTTGAAAACGGCTGTTGTGATGTACCAAAGCATTGACCAAATGCGGCAGCGTATTACTGTCGTATTGGTTTAAAAACCACATGGCGTTGATAGCGTTGGTACGTACGTTACTGTTGTATTTGTTATATGCAAAGTTCTCCAGTTCCGAATACCAATGCGGTTTTTTAGTATTGTGATAATCTTCGGTTTTCAGCGCAAGCATCAGCCAGGTAATACGAAGGTTATGATCACTAAAGCCTTTCCAGTCAGAAGTTTTGTCTAATAATGAAGCTCTTCCGGATTCATCCTGTGTCCAAAGGTTTTTTAAGACCAATTCCTGGGTAATGTAGGATTGGTCGTTCATAAATTTTATATAATCTGCTTTAAAATCTTCGGGAACTTCTTCGATAATTTGTACCAGTGCCTGACGTACTTTTAAATTTTTGGATTGTGCTACGGTTTGATAAAATTCTTTTGCCTCATTGTAAGGTACTTTATGCAATTGGAAAACAATTTCCCGTTGGGTTTCTGTGGGTGTTGCAGGTTTTTTCAACAAGCTTAAAAGTGTATCTTTCTTTGTTTCAAATGCTTTGGGTTGCAATTCCAATACTCCGAGATAAGATTTTACAACCGGAGAATTTTCTACTAAAAACAAAGCGTCTTTGGTATTGAACGAGCGGTTTTCCAACCAATTTTGTTTATAATTGTCTATATTGAAATTCGGAGCTACTGCACGTACTTCATTTAAAAAGTCTTCTGTTGAAACATTCTTAAAGGCGTATTTTTCTAAATAATTTTTGACCACTTTATCAAAATTAGCTTCTCCAATCTGAGTAGAAAGGTAAAACAACATCCACGCTCCTTTTTGATAATAAGTTGTAGTAGTTGCATTTTCACTAAAAACAGCGGTATTTTTGCGTTGTTGTGCATCTTTAGTAATCAATTCCGCCATTTCATAAAGTTTCCAATAATAATGATCCGGACCGTATAATTCACGTTCTGCTAACAAAGCATAATATGTAGCAAAACCTTCCTGCAGCCAATGGTCATTACGTGTTTTGGCAGTTACTAAGTTTCCAAACCACTGATGCGCCATTTCGTGAGCATTCACATTGACATAATCCCGATCATTCATTCCAATAGCATCTACTACGTAATCACTGCTGAAAATAGTCGATGTGGTATTTTCCATTCCGCCATACATAAAATCTTCTACGGGAATGTTTCGGTAAATTTTCCAGGGATAGGCATAGCCTGTTTTTTGTTCCAGAAAATCAAAAATCTGTTTGGTATGTTGATAAGTAGTGGCATATTTTGAAGCATCTACCGGTCTGATATAATTTTCGATCGTAATTCCCGAAGCCGATTTTTCCGTTTTTTTATCGTATTTCCCAATCGCCATCATCACTAAATAGGAACTCATCGGCTGCGTCATCTTATAACTCCAGGTTGTTTGTTTTCCCTGATTGGTTTTACTATCTAAAGTTCCGTTACTGATCACGTCATACCCCGATTCAAAAGTAATTTTGGTGTTGAAAATCACTTTTTCATTTTCATCGTCAAAACTGGGCAACCAATGACTGGTATATTTTCCCTGACCTTGAGTCCATATTTGCAGATCCGTTCCCGAACCCACATAATACAAAGCCTGTTGCGGATTGGTTTTGTAGCTTATGGTTACAGAATTGGCTCCTTCTTTAAATCCTTGCGTAAAAGCAATTGCCTTTTGATCATAATGATATTTTGGCGTTTGTCCGTTAAGCTTTATGCCTTGAATCATCATATTTTTTGCATCGATTTTGATGCTGTCGGTCATTTCGTTTACCTGAAACTGATAAGTAACTTCGCCAATAACCAAATGTTCAGACAAATCAAACCGTATGGAAGCACTGGCAGTTGTAAAATCGACCTTAGGAGCAGTTTGCGCCCAGGAATATGTTGTAATAATTAAACTTGCTGAAAGTATTAGTTTCTTCATAACTTTAAATATTAATGATGGTAAGATATTAGAAAAAGGTAAAACTACGAAATTATTACCGTAATTTTGTTGAAAATTTTTCTGTATGAAGTTTCACGAATTTGATTTAAACAATAACGTTACCGAAGCCATCAATGATTTAGGTTATTCCGAAGCCACGCCTATCCAGGAAAAAGCGATTCCCTTTTTGCTTCAGGAAAAAGACTTAGTGGGTTGCGCACAGACCGGAACTGGAAAAACAGCTGCTTTTGCCATTCCGATCATCAATTACATTCACCGGATTGTGGGATCGGGAAAAAAACGCAAACAAATTCGTACTGTAATTTTATCACCAACACGGGAGCTGGCAATTCAGCTGGCAGAACACTTTGAGGCACTGAGCAAATACACGCAAATAAGAACTTTTGTGATTTACGGCGGTGTAAATCAGGTGCCTCAGGTCAACGCATTAAAAGAAGGAATCGATGTTTTGGTTGCTACTCCGGGACGTTTTCTGGATTTGTACAAACAAAAACACATCAATCTCGACGGGATGCATCAATTGGTTATCGATGAAGCCGATTTGATGTTGGATATGGGATTTATTAACGATGTGCGTAAAATCATTAAACTGTCGCCCGAAAATCGTCAAACGGTTATGTTTTCTGCAACGATGCCTTTGGGCGTACGAGAATTGGCAGACGAATTTCTAAGTAATGCCGAATACGTTTCCGTAGATCCAATATCAAGTGCTTCTGTCAATGTCAATCAAAAAGTATATCAGGTAGAAAAGGAAGACAAGAAAAAATTGCTTCATTTAATTTTAGAACAACAGGAGCTCCAAAACGTTTTGATTTTTACGAGAACCAAACAGGGAGCAGACAATGTTGTGGCATTTTTGCAGAAAGAAGGTTACAAAGCCGATGCCATTCATGGAGATAAATCGCAAAATATTCGCTTGAAAATTTTAGAAGATTTCAAAAATAAAAACATTGATATATTAGTGGCTACGGATGTTGCCTCTCGCGGAATCGATATTCCTCAATTACCTTTTGTGATTAATTACGACATTCCGAATATTCCTGAAATTTATGTACATCGTATTGGTCGTACAGGGCGTGCAGGTTCAGAAGGTGTGGCGATTTCATTAGTCGGACGGGATGAAAAAAGCTATTGGCACGATATTGAAAAACTTATCCGTTTACAGGTAAAAATCGTCAAAGACCATCCATTTCCGTGGCGGGAATCCAATCCGGATGCCAAAAAGGATTTTCGAAATAAAAAACCAGCCGGACGTTCAGCTTCCAGTCAAAAGTCTTCTTCGCATTCGTCTAAAAAATCCCGGAAGTCTGAAAGCTCCAAAAAAAATAAAAAGAGATGGTACTAAATTCCACCTCACTTTATAAACTTAAAAATATTCTGTAATGAAAAATCAAAACGATACTATAGAAGATTTCATAACGCAATTCACTGAAAATTACACAGATACTATAATATCTGACGATGTGGTGGCTTTTTACAACGATGCTTTTATGATGCTTCGTCATTTCAGGGAGTTGGAAAATTCTGATCAGGAAACAGAGACATTTTATTCGCAATTCATCAATCATATCATTAGCTTTCAGTCTCTATTAAACGAATATGTTGCCTTTGATTTTTCTTCCATAAAATCATTGGAACAACTAAAAACCAATAAAGAATTTGAAAATCTTGCTCCCGTTTACACTGTTTACAGTTTTTTAGAAACCGAAGAGTCTATTGATCAGATTTTTGAAGAAATCAAAACTGCAAAGGAATTTCAGAAAGAACTAAAAGAAGAAATTAATTTTTTGTTGGATGAATACCGTTTTCATTTAGAACACCTTAAAGAAAATATGTTGTATGATTTTTACCGTTACGAAGAACTGGAAAGTATTTCACACAACCATTTTGACGAACAAACAGAAGCTTTCCTCATAGAAAAAAAGAAGTTTATTCAAAAATGCACCGATAAACTGGCAAAGAAATAACATAAGAAGAGCGTGTTGTCTATTCGAGAATCTGCGAATTTGCTGATTCTGCTTAGATCTGACAAATAAAAAAAGCATCTGAAAGGGAAACTTATTTATCTGTTTTCCTTTCTTATCTCCTTTAAAATTGTTACATTTGATCTAATCATTTTACTTTTTCTTCAAATAAGAAGTTTATTGCAGAAAGTGATATTTTTTGATGACAAGCAAAATCATTGGTGTAGGAAATTATATCCCTTCACAGACCATTACCAATTTATTTTTTGACCAACACCAGTTTCTGGATGAAAAGGGACAGACATTAAAACAAGATAACGCAACGATTGCGGACAAACTAAAAGAAATCACAGGTATTGAAGAACGACGTTATGCTCAAAAAGATCAGGTAACGTCTGACCTTGGATTTCTTGCGGCACAATCAGCGATAGAAAATTCCGGAATTGATCCTGAAACACTGGACTATATTATATTTGCACACAATTTTGGCGATGTTCGTTTTGGGACGATTCAATCGGATACGGTACCGAGTCTTGCTTCCCGTGTAAAACATTTTTTGAAAATTAAAAACAACTTTTGTATAGCCTATGATGTATTATTCGGATGTCCGGGCTGGATAGAAGGAATGATACAGGCCAACGCATTTATCAAATCGGGTATTGCCAAACGATGTCTTGTGATTGGGGCAGAAACACTTTCCCGCGTAGTTGATATTCACGACAGGGATAGTATGATTTATGCCGATGGTGCGGGAGCTGCAATCCTTGAAATCAGCGGGGATGAATCGGGAATTAAATCTCACGTATCGGCATCGTTTACCCTAAAGGAAAAAGATTTTTTACATTTTGGAAAGTCTTATAATAACGAACAGTGTTCGGATATAAAATACATCAAAATGAACGGCAGGAAAATCTATGAATTTGCTCTTCTGAACGTTCCCGGTGCGATGAAAAAATGCCTGGATGAAAGCGGATACTCCATAGATCAACTGAATAAAATTATTATACATCAGGCAAATGAAAAAATGGATGAAGCTATTGTCAGCCGTTTTTATCAGTTGTATAATACAACAGTACCTGAAAACATCATGCCGATGGTTATTAACAAGTTGGGAAACAGCAGTGTTGCTACGATTCCTTCATTACTCACAATGATTTTAAACGGAGAATTACCGGAACACAACCTGAAAAAAGGAGATGTTGCACTGTTTGCTTCTGTAGGAGCCGGAATGAATATCAATGCGTTTGTTTACAGGTTTTGATTTATTTTTAGAAAGATTAAGAGCCTGTTTAAAATTCCTCTAATAATTTTTTCCTTTATCTTTACGTCGTAATCTTAATAAAAAAACAATGTTTACAATCGAACAAATTACGGAAGCACACAGCAAAGTAAAATCAGGTGCTGATTTTCCTGCATACATTCAGGAATTAAAAAAGATAGGAGTTACACATTACGAAACTTTTGTAGCAGATGGGCACACCAACTATTATGGTACGAACAACTACAAAATTACGTCACCTGTGAAATACGAAACATTGACAATTGCAGAAGTTTCCAACAAAGAACGGTTTATAGCAGATTTAAAAATCCATCAAAACGGAAAAACTGATTATCTGACCTTCTGTAATGATTCGTCCAGAGCAGGTATTGAAAAATGGTCGGTTTCTATGGATGAAATGACCTGTACTTACTTCGACAAAGCAGGAAATAAAATACTAGCAGAAGAAATCCCGCAGTAAAATATAACAAATTACATCATAAAAAAAGGAAGTGTAAAACACTTCCTTTTTCTGTAAAAAACCGTTTTATTAGCCTTTTTTAACGTTTACCGCCATCAGACCTTTTTTTCCTTGTTCTATATCGAAAATAACTTTGTCATTTTCGCGAACATTATCCAACAATCCTGAATTGTGAACAAAAATATCTTCGTTTCCGTTTGCTTGTGAAATAAATCCAAATCCTTTGGTTTCATTAAAAAATTTTACTGTGCCTTCGTAC
>DATGMY010000223.1:0-10466 GCA_035307005.1 Flavobacterium sp.
TGTAGCTTATTTGGTTGACAGTATTTTGAACGATCAAAAGAAAATGATTCCTTGTTCTGTTCTTTTAGAAGGTGAATACGGACAAAACGATATTTGTATCGGAGTTCCTTGTATTATAGGGAAAAACGGAGTTGAAAAAATTATTGACATCAATTTAGACGAAAACGAAAAAGCGTTGTTTGCTAAAAGTGCAGACGCTGTTCGCAATATGAACGATGCTTTAGCTTCTGTTTTATAATATTTACAACAACATATCATTAAAATAACCACTTTGAAATTCAGGGTGGTTTTTTGATTTTATGTGGAAGGTTTGAATAAAATAATCGCCCTTATTTATAGTTTTTCACAAACAACAACAATTTTCTCATTATTCAAATCTGTAGTAAAAAAAACATACATCTCGCCACCGTCTTTTAATTTATGTTTTTTGCGTATTTCTTCTACTTTGAGCGGGAAATTTCTGGTAGTAACATTCCATTTTTTATTTTCAAAAGGTTTTAATTCCTTTTTATTGTATGGAATGATTTGGTTTACTTTAAAAATTCTTCCGGGAAATTTCTTTAATGTTTCCGAAGTGTATAAATGTGAGTGTTTGTGCAGTTTTTTAACCTCAAACCGGTTTGCCAAAGTGTTGTACAGACCTGTTTTTAGATAACTGCTAAAGGGTTCGTATAAATAATCCAAAGGCGCACTGTAAACTACATTTACATCGTCGTCCAATGCAAATTCGTGGCGGATCATTGTGTGATCAGACAATAAATTTACTGCAACCAATTGAGGTTGTTGCAGATATTCTTTTTCTATTTCGATCAAAAGTTCCTTTACTTCATTGTTTAACGCCACTACAGAGATGCGTTTAACGTTTTTCAGTTCGTTTAAAACAGAACGAATGTCTAATAAAGGTGCAGCTTTTATGAGAATATTATTAGTTTTTGAGAACAATAAATCTTGCAACTCCACAACATTTGGTGTACAATCTTTTAATAAGAAAACTTTGGATTTTGAAGCGTCTCTTCGTGCCGGATCAATATAAATCCAGTCGAAAGTTTCCTTTGTTTGCTGAAGATGTGAGATACTGTCTCCTGCGACAGTCAGAATATTTTCAGTCTTTAATACTTTGAAATTATGATGAACAATTTCAGATAAATCCTGCTGAAATTCACAATGAACCACTTTTTTAAATCGTTGGGCAAAATAAAAAGCGTCCACTCCAAAACCACCCGTCAAATCAATCAATGTATTTCCCGACAGGAGCGAAGCTTTATATTGTGCTAAAACTTCCGAAGAAGTCTGTTCTACTGATAAAGTACTCGGGAAAATAACTTCACTGTTCTCAAACCAGGTAGGCAGTTTTTTCTGAGCCTTTTGCCTGGCGTGTATTTGATTTAAAATCCATTTCCAATCGTATTCCGGAAAAGGATTCTTCATCAACGCAAGATCGTTAATGTTTTTATTTAACTGACTTGTTATAAAAATCTGTATTTCAGTAGGAATATTTAAATTCAAAATTTATTTTTATTCGATGATATGCGGCAAAAATCTGCTCTTGTCTGTGGTCACGGGATAGTCGCTTTCTCTAAAACTGATGCCACAGGGTTCCTGACCGATGATCCAGCTTCCGATAATGGAATAACCCGAACCTTCTTTGTGCAGCGCGGCTAATTCCTGATACACAAACCCTTCTTCTCCATAATCTCCCTGCGTTTCAAAAATAGTCCGGTCGTTGTAAACAAAACTGATATTAGCTCCTTCACGTGAAAGCAACGGTTTTTTAACATACGACGACATTCCTTTAGGATCGTTGAAATGACTTTCCAAAAGCAGCGGATGATTGGGATACAATTCCCACAAAACAGGCAAAATAGCTTTGTTGGAAAGAATCATTTTCCACGAAGGCTCTATCCATTGAGCTTCTGAAACATCGTTAATAATGTGTATGCCAAACTCTTCATTGACGAGCCATTCCCACGGGTATAATTTAAAAATGGAACCAATCGCTTCATCTTCTAAATCGACAAAATGCTGTCCGTTCCATCCGATATCATCCACATAAACCAATTTGGTTTCAATTCCGGCTTGTATTGCTGTATCGCGCAAATATTCAACATTGGTTAAATCTTCCAAACTTTCTTTCACACAGGAAAAATGCAGTTTTGAACCTTTCAGATAGGGTTTTAGTACTTTCCAGGAATCAATCAATTGATCGTGAACACTGTTGAACTGATCCTTTTTATTTCCAAAAAAATGTTCTTTCCAATACCATTGTACCACCCCGGATTCAAACAGGGAAGTAGGCGTATCAGCATTGAATTCCAACATTTTTAACTGGTCTTTGGCAGCGTCGTAGGCAAAATCAAACCGACCGTAAATACCGGGAGCATCATTTTCCCAACTTTTTTCGATGTGATGATGAATAAAATTGGGAATGTGAAACAAAGCGTACTTTTGATTCTCAATCACATATTCCACAGCCTTAAGGCACATTTGCCAAAGTTCTTCTGTTGCGTGGTAAATTTTATCGGCAAGAGCTTCGGAAATACTGTAATAATAATGATCAATCCAATAGGGGGTATTGTTGTCAGAATGATAACCATATCCAAGTTTTTCGAGACGTTGCACCCAATCAGGATCTTTTGTAAGGTATTTAATTTTCATTAGGATGAAGCACTTACATTTGATTTTTTTGCTGTGGAACCAAACCCGCCACGGGTAGCGGTCTTGTTATAAGCGTTTGCTTTTGCAGTGTTTGTACCCACAACAGATTGCGGTTTTAAACCCGAACTGGCATATCCCATTCCGCCACCCAAATGACGGAACGCCATGTACCAAAGCAATGCACTTCCCATTCCGCCCGAATGAGAGCGTTGCTGGTCATATTGTTGTGTGACATTGGTATATTGTGCGGTAGAATCTGCCCGCATAAACACTTGTTGTTTCACTTCATTTTCCGTTTTTGGTGCAGGCTTGCTGCACGATGCTAAAACAGAGGTAATGAGCAATAACTGTACTGCTTTTGATGATCTTTTCTTCATATTATTGAACAGTTACATAAATTGGAATTTCATTGAGTTTTACCGGGTTTTCACTGCTGCTCCAGGTTTTCTCGGTTAGGCTGGTTTTAATAGTATCGGTTTTTTGTACAATTTGTTCGCCGTTGACCCAAATGTTTTGTTTGGTTAAATGATAAACGGTATCGCCCTTAGTTATTGTAGTAAGCGTTACTTCACGCGCCGATTTTTTATCTAAATTTTCTAAAGGCTGATCTTGAGAAGCATTTTGGCAGCTTACAAATAAAACAAGACCTAAAATAACGAAAGATGTTTTCATAGCTTGATAATTACGAGGGCAAAGATGCAGTTTTTTTGCAGGTTTTCCTAAAGTTTTTTATGGAAAATTCCTTTTTAATTCGCTGGATTCAGAGATATTTTTTACATTTAACATCAAAAAAAGAATGATGAAATTTCATACACGGAAATGGGTAAAACCCGAAGACCTCAACCCCAATAAAACTTTGTTTGGCGGAAGACTTTTAGAATGGATTGATGAAGAGGCAGCGTTGTACAGTATTGTGCAGTTAGAAAATTCGCACGTAGTCACAAAATTTATGTCCGAAATTAATTTTATGGCATCTGCAAAAGAAGGCGACATTATTGAAATTGGAATAGAAGTAGTAAATTTTGGAAATACTTCTTTGGTTCTTCAATGTGAAGTGCGAAATAAAATGACCCACGAAACCATTATTACTGTTGATAAAATTACCATGGTCAATCTGGATGCAGATGGAAAACCGAAACCACATGGGAAAACTAAAATAGAATACGTAAGCGAACGTTTGGCTAATAAACAAGAATAGATGACGATTCAAGTACATTTAATTTTCTGTACAAGCAGCCACAAATGGTACAAATTTTCACAAAATAATTAGTGTGAATTTGTGGCTACTTTAAAATCGGACTTTCAATCCGAACTCAAACTATGGACTTTCAGTGCATAGTGGTTGATTTAACCATTTTTTCTTTTTTGAAAAGCGTTTTGCATTGGCATTTTTCGTAAATTTGCAACCTGAAAATCTATAACTTATGATGTTAGATCGTTTACAATATGTAAAACAGCGTTTTGATGAGATTTCGGATTTGATTATTCAGCCCGATGTTATTGCAGATCAAAAGCGTTATGTACAATTAAACAAAGAATATAAAGATTTAAAAGCTCTTGTCGAGAAACGCGAAGAGTATATAAATATTGTTGGAAATATCAACGAAGCGAAGGAAATCATTGCAGATGGAAGTGATGCTGAAATGGTGGAAATGGCAAAAATGCAGATGGAGGAAGCACAGGAACGCTTACCTCAATTGGAGGAAGAAATCAAATTTATGCTGATTCCGAAAGATCCTGAAGACGCGAAAAACGTAATGGTCGAAATCCGCGCCGGAACGGGTGGGGACGAGGCTTCTATTTTTGCAGGAGATTTGTTTCGTATGTACACCAAATATTGCGAATCCAAAGGATGGAGAACTTCTGTCGTGGATATGAATGAAGGAACTTCGGGTGGATTTAAAGAGGTTATTTTTGAAGTAACCGGAGAGGATGTTTACGGAACATTGAAATTTGAAGCAGGAGTACACCGCGTACAACGTGTACCACAAACCGAAACACAAGGACGTGTACATACATCTGCTGCAACAGTAATGGTATTGCCCGAAGCGGAAGAATTTGATGTTCAGATTGATATGAACGATGTGCGTATCGACTTGTTTTGTTCGTCAGGTCCGGGAGGTCAGTCGGTAAATACGACGAAATCGGCAGTTCGGATGACACACATTCCCACAGGTTTGGTAGCTCAATGTCAGGACGAAAAATCACAGCACAAAAATAAAGACAAAGCCTTATCGGTATTACGTTCACGTTTGTACGAAATGGAATTGGCAAAAAAACAGGAAGAAGATGCTAAAAAGCGTAATTCACAGGTTTCGTCGGGCGACCGTTCGGCAAAAATCCGTACCTACAATTATCCTCAGGGACGTGTAACCGACCACCGTATCGGTTTAACAATCTACGATTTGGACGGCGTAATGAACGGAAACATTCAAAAAGTAATCGACGAATTGCAATTAGTAGCCAATACCGAGAAATTAAAAGAATCAGAAGTATTTTAATTTAATATATTTGTAAAGCCTCTTTTTTAGAGGCTTTTTTTTAAATAAAGAAATGAAAATGTTTAAAGCTAAAAAAGGATACTTTATTATTTACATTTTGATATCACTGTTATTCCCTCTTTCTTTGTGGGTAATAACAGGTAGTTCAATTGATAACCTTCTGTGGCTTTTACCATCATTAATTCCTTTTGCTTTATTCATGTGGATTTATTTTTCGACAAAATATGAGCTAATTAATGAAGAATTTCATTATCAATCGGCATTTTTAAAAGGAAAAATACCTGTTGCTAAAATTAAGTCCATTCAAAATAACAAAACATTATGGTCGGGCATAAAACCGGCTATGGCAACCAAAGGTCTGATTATCCGATACGGGTTTGACGAAGTTTATGTTGCACCGGAAGATAACGAAGCATTAATTAACGAATTATTAAAAATCAATCCTGAAATCATCATAACACAATGACTACACAACAATTATACGAACAGATTCAACATAAAAAATCTTTTCTTTGTATTGGATTAGATGTTGATTTAAATAAGGTTCCGCAGCATTTGTTAGAAACTGAAGATCCTATTTTCGAGTTCAACAAAGCCATTATTGATGCTACGCACGATTTGTGTGTTTCCTACAAACCCAATACCGCTTTTTATGAAGCTTATGGTTTAAAAGGCTGGCAATCGTTAGAAAAAACGATTAACTATATCAATGAAAAGTATCCGGATATTTTCACGATAGCTGATGCCAAACGCGGTGATATCGGTAATACTTCTTCGATGTATGCCAAAGCATTTTTCGAGGATTTAAAATTTGATTCTGTAACCGTTGCGCCATATATGGGAAAAGATTCGGTAGAACCGTTTTTGGCGTTTGAAGATAAGCATACCATTATGCTCGCATTGACTTCCAACGAAGGGGCGTTTGATTTTCAAACATTGAAAATAGACGGACGGGAATTGTACAAACAAGTCATTGAAACTTCGACTGAGTGGAAAAATTCTCATCGGTTGATGTATGTCGTCGGAGCAACCAAAGCCGAATATTTATCAGAAATCCGCGAGATTATTCCCAATTCCTTTTTGTTGGTTCCGGGGGTAGGAGCACAGGGCGGAAGTTTGGAAGAAGTCTGCAAATATGGAATGAACCATCATGTGGGATTATTGATTAATTCTTCCCGAGGGGTTATTTATGCGTCGAAAGATCATGATTTCGCCGAAGCAGCACGTGCTGAAGCATTGAAATTACAACAGCAAATGCAGCGTATTTTAGAAGAAAAAGAAATGCAATGAAACTAAAAGATCAATTAGGGACTTTTCATACGTTTGACAAAATACCTCAACGGATTATTTCGTTGGTTCCGTCGATTACTGAAACCTTGTACGAATTGGGATTGGAAGAACAGTTGATTGGAATTACCAAATTTTGCGTACATCCGTATCATCTGAAATCAACTAAAATCAATATTGGCGGAACGAAAAAGGTTCATTTCGAGAAAATAAAAGCCTTAAATCCCGATATTATCATTGCCAATAAAGAAGAAAACACCGAAGAAATTGTCCATCCGCTGCAGGGAATTTGTCCGGTTTGGGTTACTGATATTGAAACGTTTGACGACACTATTAAAATGATTAAAGATTTTGGGGAAATCTTTAAACGTAAAATTGATGCGCAAAAATGGACGGAAAAACTATTTTTTGCCAAAAATGATTTTGACGTATATATGAAAGATATTCCATGGCAAAAAGCAGCATATCTCATTTGGCGTGAACCTTATATGGCAGTTGGAAAACGGACGTTTATTAACCATTTATTAGAAATGAATCATTTTGAAAATATTTATGCAGGAAGGGAAGAGCGTTATCCGGAAATTGAAATCCGTAAAATGCGTATTCAGGGCGATCCTGAATTAGTGTTTTTATCTTCTGAGCCTTATCCGTTTAAAGAAGAGCATGCTTTTGAAGTTGGAAGAACCACGCATCACGCCAAAACTGTTTTTGTGGACGGAGAAATGTTTTCCTGGTACGGAACCCGTTTGTTCAAAGCGTTTCAGTATTTTAAAGCATTGCAGGAACGGTTGAAAGAGAAAAATTGATATGAACAAAGATTTAATTTTAAGAGAAAAGCTCGCGATTGAACGTACGCACATGGCAAATCAAACAACTTTGCTGGCATTTTTTCGTACGTCGATGTATTTTTTTGTAGCAGGTTTGTCTATCAATGAACTATTGGATTTCGACAAAAATCATTTAGTTGCTATGGTTATGTATCTTTTTTCGGTGTTGTTGTTTGTGTACGGAATCGCTCATTTTATTGTACAGCGTAAATGGATCGACCATCAAAAAAGGCACATCGGAGATTACAAAACAGATTACGAAAAAACCGTATAAAAACAAAAGGATTGGCAAAGACCAATCCTTTTTAAATGAATTCACAACTAACCATTAAACTTTATGAAATCAGTGATAAAAGTATAAAAATTAATGTAATTTGTTGTTTTTCAGATGTTAAATATTTTTTTATTTTTTGTCTTGCATGGCAAACACCGATTTTAAAAGGTTCGTCGAGCGTGCCGAAACGTTTTGACGGATGTTGAGTTCTTCTTTTTCAATCATTGTAAAGACCCCTTCCAAAGCTTTTTCTGTAACATAGTCCGTCAAATCCGGATTCACTTTCTGTACCAATGGCAACGTATTGTACTTACTGATCAGATTCGTCCAGATTTTATCGGCTCCTACTTTTGAAAAAGAGCTTTTTATCACCGGATTGAATTTTCCGTACAAAGATTTCGAAGTTGTTTTTTCTAAATATTGTGTTGCGGCATTTTTATTTCCCATCAAAATGTTGGTTGCATCCGAAATACTCATACTTGTAATAGCATCCACAAAAATAGGAGTCGCTTCTTTTACCGCATTTTCAGCCGCACGGTTCAATGCTCTGATACCTTCATCTGCAAGACTTCCTAAACCGGCTGCACGCAATCCTGTTTCTACTTTTCGCAGCTCTTCCGGCATACCTATTTTAACTAATGAATTGCCTAAAAAGCCGTCTGTTTTGGTCAGTTTTACTACTTGTTTGTCCACGCCTTGTTGCAAAGCTTCTTTCAATGCCGAAGCAATCTGCGTTTGACCAATTGTTCCACCTGTTGAAGCCTGACCAATCTGATTGGCAACTTCCTGTAAACCTGTACATGCCGGCAAAGCTGTTAAAGCAAAAGAAACAATTGCTACCGGGATAATGATTTTTCTCATAATTCTAAATTTTTAAAATATTCTTTTTGTATGTTTTGATTTTCCTTTGTTGGTGTAAAAATTTCCAGAATAACCGGTTTTTCATTGCAAGCATATATTTTTTGCAAAGCTTCGGTTGTTTGCTGTTGATCTTTTGCCGACACATAATCCAATCCGTACATAGTTGCCAAATATTGTGCCGTTAATTGATGTTCGGTTTCAAAATAGGTGTTAAAAACAGCATTTTCCTGATGACCAGGCAAAATTCTAAAAATTCCGCCGCCGCCATTATTGATGACGATGATTTTTAAATTTTTGGGGAGGTAATGATTCCACAAAGCGTTGCTGTCATATAAAAAACTGACATCACCTGTAATCAGTGTAGTGATATCTGAAGTGGTAGTTGCAGCACCGATTGCTGTGGAAGTACAACCATCGATTCCGGATGTTCCGCGATTGCAAAAAACACGGATGCCCGGATGAAACGGAAACAACATTGCATAGCGAATCCCCGCACTGTTGCTGATGTGTAACTGTGAATTTGCAGGAATGGATTGTGACAAAAGTTCAAAAACCTTTAAATCGCTGAAAGGAGCCTGGTGCAGATAGGCTGTTTGTTTATCTTTTTTCTGTTGTAAAAGATGGACGTATTTTGATTGGTAGTCCGAATTTACCGGTTTTTCTTTATAAATGGCTGTAAAAAACAATTCCGGTGTCGTTTCGATGTGATGGGTCAAATAACCAAAAGTATCGTAAGCACGTAAAGGATCGATGTGCCAATGTTGAGTGGCAGGATGATTTCGCAACAAAGCTTTGATACGTTTTGAAACAACCATTCCGCCGATAGTAATCAACAAATCAGGTTGAAAATCATTGAAATCCTGTTCGTTAAATGAAGTAATCAACGTGTCGATATGTTCAATGAAATTCGGATGATGCAAGTTGCTTGTAATTTCGGTCATTACCAAAGCCGAAGGATCGTTTGCGAGCAATGCTACAGTTTCTTCTGACAATTCACCGGGATTCTGAACGCCGACTAATACTAATTTCCTGGCAGTTTGCTGCCATTGCGAAATCATTTCTTCAGAAACCGGTTCTGCTTTTTTTTCGTGGTGATCAGGTGTGATTTCGGGTACATAAGAATAGTTATGTTGTGTGCGGTACAAAGGTTCTTCAAACGGGACATTGATATGAACCGGACCTTTTAAATCAATTGCCGATTGAATTGCCGATTGGATCAATTGATCATTGTTAACGTTAGCATCTTCGGTCAGATTGGCGTTAAAAACAGTATGATTTGCCAGAACATTTACCTGACGGATGGTTTGTCCGTCGCCAATATCTATTTTATTTGCGGGACGATCTGCTGAAACCACAATCAAAGGAATCTGACTGTAAAAAGCTTCGGCAACTGCAGGATAAAAGTTTAAAACAGCCGAACCAGATGTACATACAATAGCAGTGGGGTGTTGAAGCTGCTGGGCAATTCCCATGGCAAAAAAAGCCGCACTGCGTTCGTCGGCAATACTGTAACATTTAAAAAAAGGGTCAGAAGCAAAACCAATCGTCAATGGTGCATTTCTGGATCCCGGAGAAATGATGATATGTTGAATGTTTTTGACTTTGAAAAGCTGTAAAATACTTTGTGCCAAAGGTATTTCGGGAATGATCATTTTTACGTTCTGAAATTTCCTTCAAAGATACTGACAAGTTTTTGTTCTAAAAAGTGATTTTATTCTTTTGATCATAATTACTGACAGCTTTTAAATTCAAAGAGGGATAAGTAAGTCTAAAGCTTAAAAGTCTTAAAGTCAAAAGATGTAATACGATGAACAACGACTTAAAGTCAAATTGTTATATCATTTTACCTAATTTTGAAATACGGCATTATACAATGATTATTGCTTAAATGCCTAAAATAAGAGATAAAAAAACCGACTTAAAAGCCGGTTCTTGTTTATGAAAAATCTAATCTATTAATAATAAGTATATCTGCGTACTTTAGCCACGTGTTTTGCCAGGCGAATTACCTGATGGCTGTAACCGTATTCGTTGTCGTACCAAATGTACAATACGATGTTT
>DATGMY010000224.1:0-3244 GCA_035307005.1 Flavobacterium sp.
CATACCTACAGCAGTTTAAATGCCGAATTTTTAACGGAATACCAGGGAGCGTTAAATGCTGCTGATGTTGCTGTGGTGTTTTATTCTCCCGATGCTGTTGCTATTAAAAAGTTGGAAGAAGTTACAAAAGAACAAATTGAACAAGCTTTTAACAGAGAAGGATTGATTGTTTATACCAATCCCGATGAGTTTAAATCGTTTTTACTGGTACAGGACTTTACCGATTCGGTTTTATTATTGATGAGTTCCGGTAATTACGGCGGATTGAATTTTGATGAAGTTCAACAAATGATCGAATAATTTAAGCGACTTTTCAGTCGCTTTTTTTTTATATTCGTAAAAAACATATTAGCTTGATTGACGTGCTAATTCTTAAGTAAAAACAGAAATGACTAAAAATATACTTTTGTTTTTAAGAGAATTTTACAAATAAAAATAATACTTTTTATCTCTTGCATCAACTTTATAAGCAGTCTGTATATCGTTGATGCCTTTTAAATGATGTAAAGTGATAGGAGTTAAACCGTACCAGTGATCTTTTAGGTTGTCTGAAAAATCTTCGGAAATTAAAATATCGGCATCGTGTTCCTTATAGGTTTTTTGTATACGAGATCCTAAATTTAAAACATTACCATGATAAGCAATTTCTTTTTTATAATCGCCAACCAGGGCTGCAGACACTTTTCCGCTGTGAACGGCACTTCTGAAATTGGGTGTTGTCTGGTATTTTTGCATATAAAAATCGCTTTTACTTTCTAACAGTTCTTTGTACGAAAAATAAAGGGCAATACATTTTTCATAATCGAAGTTTTTTGAAACTTTCCAGGTAATTACGGCTTCATCTCCAACAAACTGATAAATTTCGGCTCCGTATTTCAGCGTAATATCCGATAAATCCCAAAAGCAATCCTGAATAAATCTGCTGAAATTCAAATGTCCCATTTTGTTGGCGATAACCGTAGAATCTTCCAAATCTAAAAACATAAAAACGCGGTGTTCTTCCTTAGGATTACGATAGGTGTTTTTTATGGTATTAATGAAGTACTTTCTTCCCAGATTACGTCGTAAAAGTATGATTAATCCTACCAGAAATTCAGTGATAAAAGCATAAAGTAAAATGTTTATGGTTCCGGGATGGTTAAACCCCCAAATCATAAACTGTGTTTTTATAGAGTATCCGTAAGTAATAAGCAGAGCAAAATAAACTATGTGCGAAAGCAGACAGAAAACGGTAATTCTAAACACAATATTGAATAACAGTTTTTGCGTTCGTTCAATGTATGGATATACAAATACATGCAGAAATCCCAGTACAGAACCAAAAGTCAACCCGATAAATAATGCAGTTTGGTACATGAGTTTTTTAGAAATACCGCTTTCCAGCTGATAAATTTCTACTAAAAAACTTTCAGGAATATCGTTAAACTTTAAATAGATAAAAAACAACGTAACAAATACCCAAATACCAACAATGTAGCACACTTGCCGTAAGTTGTATGCTAAATTATTGTTGATTTTGCTCTTAAACCAGCTGTTGAAATCTTTAAACATGAAGGTGTTTTTTAGTTTAATTCCTCACAGAAAAACCCGTTGGAGTTCATTAAAAGAATAAGTTCGTTTGTATTAAAGTCATGTCCGTCAATTCTTAGTATTCTATCACAATCTTCCAGATCAAAATTAATTTTAAAAAACGGATATTTTTTTTGTAATACATTTTCCAATAAATGCATCTCGTCATTGGGGTGGTGAACATTTGTTCTGAAAATTCTTATCATTACGATCTGTTTTGATGAAAATAATTATTTTAAATGGTGTAATTCAGAATCAAAATAACTCAGTAAAAATATTTTACTGTAATAGTCGGTCAGGTTGTTCTCCTCTGCAAAATCAATAAATTTTTGATATGATTTATTGGGAGTTTCGTCCACAAAAACAAACCAAAACTCTTTGATATTAATTTGAGATCTGAAAAAGTTTGAAGAAAACGGAGTATATAACCACGGATTAAAAGAGTCTTTTTTCAATTTATTTACGTCGCAAAACAACACGCCTTTTTTTATACCGTTTTGTTCCATAATGTTTATTTCATACTCAATACATCCCATAAAAGTCAAATCAGCATTATAACATTCTGTAAAAAGGCTGACATCGGCAATTTGCGTAATTTTATCCTTTTTTTCTTCTTTGGTAAGTCCGGGTTCAACTCGTGCTAAAAATCGCTGAAAACTATCGATATTCATAACCTGTTTTTATTTCATTTACTCTGCAAAGAAATCACATAGACAAAAGGCATTTTAACTTTTTAGATGAAACGGCTTCTTTTTTATACGAAATCTAAAATTGAAAGAAGTTTATATAATAAATAACGGCGTTTGTATAATATGCACAAGCAGTTATAAAAGATGTTTTACATTTGTAACCTGAGTTTGATTAATAGCATCAGGCATTAGCCCGATAAAAAAATAAAGCATAAAAAAGGCTTTAGCCTAAAAAAATGGTTAGGCTAAAGCCTCTTATAAGATGAATTTACAGAATGGGCTTTAGCCCATTCCAATGGATAAAAATAATCGAACTCAGGTTTGTAACTTAAAATTAAAGTGAATTTATGACTACAGTTTGTCAGGATTATAGAGATAAAAAAGTTTTGGATTTTTTTATCGAAAAACGCTACCGGTTAAAACGGCATCTACTGTTTTTAACGGTGTTTTTATTGCTGCTTTACGGTGGCGATTTCATCAGTGCTTACGGAACGCCCTACGGATATTATGCAGCAGCTATGGTTTATGTAATATTCGTGGCCATGTTTTATGTAAACATGTATGTGCTGGTTCCGGCTTTTTTGTTCCGGTCTAAATATCTTGGGTATGCTGTTTTTCTGATACTTTTAGCTGTGTTGGGTGTTGGTGTTTTGAGTTATATAAAAGAAAACTATTTAGATTTACACTTGCATCAAAACTATATTGAAGCACACAAACTGATGAAACGGGAAACGATCAGAAAATCTGATTTTTATGGAATTATCATAATTTGTGCATCGCTTGTTTCGGTTTCTACTACTATAAAGTTATTGCAGCGCTGGCTTAAAGACAACGAACGCATTACCGAACTGAAAAACATTACCTTTGATATGGAAATGAATGAGTTGAAAAATCAAATCAGTCCGCATTTTTTGTTCAATATGCTCAATAATGTTAAAGCCTTGATCCGTACCAATCCGGAAATGGCAAATACCGTTATCATACGT
>DATGMY010000225.1:0-10929 GCA_035307005.1 Flavobacterium sp.
TTTTCAATCAGACTCAAGTTAAACAAATGTTCCGTATTTCCGATAACATCTCCTAAATTGTAAACATCTGCGCGGTTTGCCAACATATCGGGAATCTGGAATTTTGAACCGCTTTCTGTATATGGATTTCCTGCCATTACAATACAAAAACGTTTTCCTCGCAAATCATAAGTCTTACTTTCTCCTTCAAAAATCCCGTCAATTTTCCGTTGTCCGTCTGCCAATGAAATGAACTTTTGCAAAAATTCAGCACTCAAATGCTGAATATCGTCCAGATACAACATCACATTATCTGCCATTTCAAAAGCCAGATTGATTTTTTTCAACTCTTCACGTTCGCCCGAAGTTTTTGCTTCCACAGGATCAATCGACGTAATGGAATGACCAATGGTGGGTCCGTTGACTTTCACGAAATGCAACCCCATTGTTTTTGCCAGGTATTCCATTAAAGTAGTTTTTCCGTAACCCGGTGGCGAGATCAACAACAACATTCCCATTCTTGCGGTACGTTTATTGTCGCCTGCTGCACCTAACTGTTTGGCTAAATTGTTTCCAATCAACGGAAAATATACTTCATTGATCAATTTATTTCGCACAAAAGATGTCAATACCTTTGGTTCAAACTCGTTGATTTTTAATTCTTTTTCATAATGTGTACTCAACTCTTGTTTCAGTCTTGAAAATGCTTCAAAACGAGGCACACTCACCTTTGAAAAATGACGCAACTTTAAAATGAAATCATAGTAATTAATGTTCAGACTTCCGTTTTCCAACACCGGATGATTTCCTTTTAAATCGGTAAGTTCAACCTCATCTTTTCCAAAAATTAATTCGTATTCATCTGTTGGAAACAATAAGGAAGCAGCGGTTTCTTCAATATATCTTCTCGAATATTCAAATTCCTGATTTTCATCGATAAACGAATGCAACCAATTCAAAATCAAATAGAATCGGTCTGAAACAGAAAACTGTTCGTTCGTTACATCCGACTGAAATTCATTCAAGGATTTTTTGGATTCTATGAAACGAAGAAATTCCTGTTTTAAAACATCCGCAGTTTCGCTCAACACAAATTTTCCGTACCGGGTAAAAGTTTTAAACAGATAAGTTGCCACTTCTTCGGCATCAATCCCTGTAAAATCCAAAGTCGTTTGCCAGTTTGAAAATTCGGTTTTAATTTCTTCAATAACCGATTCGTAACGTTTGGAATTCGGAAAAGTCTTCAAAACCGAATGCGTAGAATGAATCAATGCGGTCAATTTATTGCTGCGTTCTTCCGGCAAATAATGCCAGAATAATTGTGCTGTTGCCCGTAAATGCGCATCAAACCGAAGTAAATCCAACTTTTCATCCATTGATTTCACTGCAAGATAAATCTGCATTGCATCAAAATTATGCACTCCTTTTACGTAATTTTCAGAATAATTCTGCTCAACTGTTTTAATTATAAATGCTTCTGCCTCAAAATCTTTCACACCCTGTGATGCAAGGAAGGTTTTGTAGGCTAAATATTCTGCACGATAAACCTGATTGTTCTCAGAAACCAATTCCTGTTCCCAAATATCCTGATAATTTGTAATCTCGCTGTTTTTGACCTTTTGATAAAAACTCGTTCCGGTCAAATGGTAAAACATTTCGCCGTTCCGGTTGAGCAACGTCAGGCTCAGCGACTGGTTATTGACAGAAAATTTATTTTTTCCAAGTGCGATAATATTCTGTCCGTCAACATATAATTCATTCTTGTCACGAAGAATCCGAAGAGCATCTTCCTGCGATTTTTTGAGAAGATTTTCGAGGTTTTCGGCTTTGGAAACATCGTTCAACAACTTCAATTCCGAAATCAACTGCCGAATTTTATCCGCCATCAAATCCGAAGCGTAAAAGCTGAAAATATCTTCCCGGTTTGAAAATGTTTTGGATTTGTTTTCGATGTTTTTCAACACACGCAATCCAATCTGCTCCAATGATGATGTTCGTTTATTGATTTGCTCAACAATCTGTTCTCTTCTTGTGTTAAACGCTTTGATGATTTCATCACGTTTATCTGCAATTTTCAACGCAAAATCATCAAATTCAGAGAATTTACTTTCCAATTCTTCTAACTGAACCAGAATTTTGGTGTAATATTCATCGACTTTTTCCGCTGAAGTGGAAAGCTCCAGATAATTGGTAACGGATTGCTCCAGCAACGTCAATTGAGCCGAAAATTCGGCAATCGCTTCACTGCTTCTGAGTGAATTGAGCTTTCGGGTCAATTGTGCACGAACTTCATTCAGCGAAGCAAAAATCAAAGAAATCTTCCCGATGATTTTAGTTGTTTGCGTTGCGTCTTCAATCTTCAAACTGTTGAGAATATCAATCAGTAATTCCAATTCGGAAGAAATATTGGAATTAGCTTCCTCAATCGCCCGTGCATCAAAAACTTTGGTAATCTCCTCTACTTTTCGTTTCTGTTCCAAAACCTTTTCTTCGTAAGGAATCAAAGCTTCGTCTCGCAACAGGAATTCAATGGTTTTATCTGATAAATCTGTAGTTATTTCCGACAAATTTTCCAGCAATTCATCCACTTTTTCAATATCGATATAACGAACGTTTTTCAGATCGATCAATTCGCCTTGTAACCGTCTTGCATCTGCCAATTGGGTCACCAGCTGATCCAGCGTTTCAACAATCGTACTGTTGATTTTGAAAGTTAATACTTCTAACTTCTTTTCAGAAATATCCAGTAATTCAATGGCGTGTTTTCTTTGTGCCTGCACTTTCACAAACTCGTCAATAGCCGTATTGGCAACATCCTGAATTTGCTGTAAAGGTTGTCCTAAATTTTGAAGTGAATCGTCGTTGATCCAGAAATAAGAATCGACCAAAGACGTCGATTTTTTGAGAATATCTTCATACAGACCTTCGTAACTGTCTTCTTTATTGATCAGCGAAACCACTTCCTGCGCTTCTGCCATTGCCTGCACAATCTGTTTGTTTCCTACTTTGTACAAAGGATCGTCTTTCCGGTCGGCATTTTCCTTCAAAACCGCCATATAAGGCGTTTCCCAAATCTGAACCTGATGATGACGGGTAGCTTCGGGTTCTGTTCTGAAATAAATCAGGCTTCCGTCTTTAAAAATCGTGAAACCATTGCAAACAATGGGTGTTTCTACCGTTTGCTGAATGATATTGTACGACATCAAAATGAACGTATTGGTTTCCGGATGATTAAAAATATACAGAAAATCTTCTCCGTTGGGCGAAGCAATTTTTCGCAAAAAAGTAACATTTTCTAAGTCAATGTCAAAAACCTTGTGCGTTCCGTTTTGGAGATAATATCCGTTGGAAAAAATCACGCCCTGATTGTCGGGCAACAAAATTGCGGATTCATTTAACGACGGTAAATTGATGACTTCTTTGGTACGCTGATTGAAAATATAAGCACGAAAATCTTCCTGATAGGGTTTAACACGAATAGCGATCATATTACCCAAATCGGCATAATAATATTCCGCATCGTCCAATTGCTGGTCGAGATTGGTTACTTTTTCGGAATAAATTCCTTTTCCTGAATCTGTATTGTCTTCTATTTTAAAGGTAATATCACCGTGCAAAGCTTCAATAAAAACCTTGTCTAAAATGGAAATGTGCGGAAATTTCCCCAATCGACGGTCTTCCAACGTGGTTTTAATCCAGTTGAATTCAAACTGCGCCGGAAATTTCACTTCGTGAATACTGCGATCGTCCTGATAAATGAGTTTTCCGTCTTTGATGAGCCATTTAAATGCTTTCAGATCATCTGTATTCTTACTGATCTGAAAAATCATATAAAGATAATTTTCCGTCAACCGGAACTTAGAAAAAATCGAGTCGCGATAGTATTTGTACAGATTCTGATAATCGGTAAGGAACGTTTCATCGTCAATTAAATCCAATGGTTGCGGAATGAACTGCGAACCGTCGAACTGATAAATACTGAAAACATCGGCTAATTTGATTTCTGTGCGCAAGCCGAAATGGACATTATATCCGAAAATACAAATATCATCCAAAGCAACAATCCCACGAGCCACACAGGTATTTTCGGTAGAAATACGCTGATTGGCTTTCAATATGAAATTGGTGGAATTGAAAACTTCCTTCCGTGCCTGGTTGAGCTGACTCAAACGACTAATCAATTCATCTTTTTGTGTTTGAAGCCTGCGTTTGATGATTTCGTACGTTCCCGAATCTAATTGTATGTTTTGGTCTTTTGTTTCTTCCATTTGCATTTGTTTCACCCAAGGCGGTGCTTGAGTTATTATTTTCCCAAGGCAGTGCCTTGGGTTATGCTATCTTTCCCTTTCAGGGCATAATTCTTTGCTTCATCTGTCCCAATGCGTTGCATTGGGTTAATATATTATTCCCTTTCAGGGAAATTTTTGAAACTGCCAGAAAGGGCAACATATTTAAAATGTACATTGTTTTTCCAGAGAAAAAAACCTTGTTAAACGTTATAGAGACTCAACAAGGTTTTTAGCTCCTTTTTACCCTAATTTCTTATTGGAAATCCCCAGATTATTGGCAATTCCAAACAATGAAGTAATGAATCCTGTATCTTTTTCATCACCTTGGGCAGAAGCTGCCTGTTGTAGTTTGAGCAATGCTGCGGTAATCGTCAGGTTTTTAATATCATTCGAGCTGATTCCGTATTTGTCTGCCAAACCACGGACTTTTGCTGCCAAATCTCCGGTTCCATCCTCGCCGATCAAAGAGTTTTTGATGTCGGTGGCGTGTTTGGAATTGTTAATCAAATGGTCAAAACCTTTGGCATTGGAAACCTGTTTTACGATGTTTTCAAAGAACATCGTTTCTCCGCCAACAATGTCGATTTTAGCGGTTTTCAACGCTTCTGACAATACCTCAGCTTGTGCCGCTGCAATGTCTTTCTGAATATTGATTTGCGCCAGTTCTACTTCTTTTTCTTTGCTTAACTGTAGTTTGAATTCTTCGTGCGATTGTCCGGCTTCATTCAGAATCTTCATTGCACCTGCTTTTTCTTCAATTCCTTTGGCTTCTGCCAATGCTTTTTCACGAACAACTTCTGCCTGAGCCAATCCTTCTTTTCTCACAGCTTCTGCTTTTTTCTCGATCACAACCGCTTCTTTCGTTCCTTGAATTTCCGCAGCTTCGGCTTTGGCAATCATCACTTCCGCTTCCGATAAACCAATGGCAGCTTCTTCTTTTGCCTGTGCTTCAGCAATAATTTTTCTGGCTTCGGCTTCTTTTGCAGATGCTTCTTTCTTAGCTTCGGCTTCGATTATAATTTCCTGTGCTTTACGCTCCGCTATACTCTTATCTGCCTCTGCATCAATAATTTTCTTTTCTCTTTCCTGTTCTGCAGCAATTTTAGCCGCTTCCGCCGCTTTCACTGTGGCCACCAATCTTTCTTCCGCTTCCTGGCTTGCTGCGATAACTCCGGCTTGTTTATTACGTTCTGCTTCACGGAAAATTTCTACGTCTTTCACATTTTGTCTTTCTTCGACTACGCCTTTTTCCAACTGTACGCGCTCTTTGATCACATTCTGGATGTTTTTCATTTCAACTTCCACAATTTTATCTTTATCGATTTGTGCCAAGGTCACAATACGTTCTCTTTCGGTTTGCTCCAACTGACGGTCTTTTTCCACTCTTTCAGTTTCTACCGCATCTGTTCTTTGTTTGTTTTTCTCGGCAATGATGATCTGACGCAGTTTGTTTTCTTCCTGAACTGCCAATTGTTCTTCGGTCTGAATTCTTACAGTTTGCGCTTTTAAGCGTTCTTCTTCACGAACTTTTATAATTTCAGCTTCTTCACGCGATTTAATATTGTCAATTTCACGTTTCTGACGCTCTTCCTTTTCAGATAACTGACGTTCTAATTCCAAAATAGTTTCACGTGCTTCAACGTCTTGCTTTTTGATGACTTTTTCTTCTTCACGACGAATCAGGTTGGCATTCATATTTTGTTGTGCCGTTAATTCCGTAATTTTTTTGATCCCTTCCGAATCCAGAATATTATCAGCACTTAAAAATCTCAATTCCGTTTGTTCCAGATAATCAATCGCACAGTCGTCCAATATATATCCGTTCAGATCGGTTCCGATGATATTTAAAATTTCATCACGAAATTCACGACGAGCTTCGTACAATTCAATAAAATCGAACTTCTTCCCTACCGTTTTCAACGCTTCCGAGAATTTGGCTTCAAAGATATTTTTTAATGTTTCGGGTTCACTCGCACGGTCACAGCCCAAGTTTTGAGCCACATTAATCACGTCTTCCACAGACTTATTGACACGTACAAAAAATGCCACTTTAATATCAGCCCGAATGTTGTCTTTACAGATTAATCCATCGTGTTGCATACGTCCAATTTCGATTTTCTTAATCGAAATGTCCATTATTTCCATTTTATGAAATACAGGAACCACATACATTCCTTTGTTGAACGCGACTTTAGATCCGCCCACACCGGTACGGACAATGGCTTTTCCCTGAGGAATTTTCTTGTAAAACATACTCAGCACCACAAAAAATGTGATGACTAAAAATACAATGATGCCCAATGCTAAAAGGATAATGCCTGAAACGCCTGATAATCCTTCGATAAATAATAATTTGTTCATAAAAATTGTTTAATTAAATGTTGTGAATGGTAATATTTGGTACGACTTCGTATATATTACGGTCGTGTTCTTTAATAATCATTACTTCCGAACCGTATTCGATACGGACACCGTTTTGGCTTGTCACATTCAGCCGGATAACATCCTGATTGATGACAACTTCCAATATCCCGATTTTGTTGTTTTCAATGGTTGATTTCAAAACGCCGGTTCTTCCTAAAAAATCGTGTGCTTCTTCGCCGTTGTATCCCATACTTTTGTACATTTTTGCCAAAGGTTTTGTTAGATAATGCATAATAAAATAGGTTATGATGAATACCGGAATCAAAATTAACAATGATTTGATGCCCCAATCTCCCAATCCTAAAAAAACGGAAGAAAGCAATGTGATGATCCAACCGACAAATTTAAACAACGTAATGATAACCATTACGGGAATTTTTCCCACATTGATAAATTCCATTGCTTTGGAAAAAAACGAAGGTTCACCGGCATCCGCATCCATTCCATCGGAAACGTCCACATCTGAAACATCTCCAAAACCATCAAAATCAATATCGGTATCCATTCCGCTTCCCGACAGAAAAGTGAATACCCAATAAAGCAATGAAATACCTGTGAGTATCGTCATAATCCCATTGGAAAGCGGATTGAATAAAAGATTGAGAAGTTCTGCCATAGTTATAGTTGTCAGTGATTAGTTATTAGCAATCAGTTAAATTTCCCGTTTAAAAGTATAATGAAAACCATAAGCTGTTCCACCCATATCCCGGCTTTCTACCGCAACTAATTCCCAGCCTTCTCTTCCATACTCGTTTAAGATTTTATCAATTTCTTCAATGTCAAATTTCCAAGTCCAAGTCCCCGTAGGTTTGATTTCCAAAGTTTTATACTCAAATCGTTTCATATTATTTAAAATTCAATTGCTTTTTTAATTCGTTCAATTCATCGTCCACATTATCAGTGCCAATGGCCTGGTCAATTTCGTCTTTTACATTTTTAGTTGCGTTTGCCATTTCGCCATAAGCTTTTGCCAGGGCTTCGTCTTCTTCCACCTTTTCCTTCATACGTTCCAGCATACTGATGGTGCTGTTGGAATCAATTTTTGCCAGTTGCTTGTTGACCACCTTGGTAGCATCGGCTACTTTAACACGTGCTTTTAAAATACTCAGTTCGGTTTCCCATTTGCCAATATTGTATTTAAGCACTTCAATATTTTTGTGTACTTCGTTTGCCGATTCATCGTGCACTGTTGCTTGCGATGTTAATTCCTCGGCTTCTGCCAGGCAGGTTTTCTTTAACAATAATGCTTCTTTTGCCAAACGTTCCGCCAGATCAACATCCAGTTCCTGTTTTTGTAATTTTTGAAGCAATGTTACTGCTTTGCTCTCATATTCTGTAGCTTCTTCCCGCTTTTTTTCAGCAGCATTATGCGTGCGGATTGCCAACGCTTTTACTTTAGCATAGGCTTCCATCGCCTGATCCAGGTCGTCGCGCATTTCGCGGATGCCTTGTTCGGTCATTTTAATCGGGTGTTCCATCTTATCCACTACCGCGTGGATTTCTGCCTGACCTATTCTGAAAATTCGTTTAAAAATATTCATAATTTTTTAATTTTTAGGTTTTTGAAAAAGTTATTAATTGATCGGAATATTCGCTCAACAACAAGCTCAGTGAATTGATTGCCGCTTCAAACTCATTAAAATCCAGATTACTGGTCTGTAATGTATATCTGAAAATAACCTTTGAACCGTCTTCTGTCAAAGCGAAAGCTCCGTGAATAATGTCTCTGTTTTTCATAAGCAACGCTTTAAAAACGTGCATATTATCGCTTTGCAGCGTAAACAGGTATTGTTCAAAAATGAGTATGGGTGTTGCCACGCCGATAATCAGATTATGAACACCGTCTGCTTCGTTTTCTATCACGAAAACGCCTTCGTTTCTGTTCTTATATTTGATACTGTATCCAATATCAACAATATATTTTTCGATATTTAAAAAGTACATTGTAATTATTTTTTATATCTTGCACATATCTTTTGCGTAAAGATAATAAAAAATGCAAATATATTTAGCAAAAATAAATATTTTTTTTTTGAATGAGTAAAATAGGGTACAATATAAAGAAACTCAGAAGTGTTAGAAACCTAAGTCAACAGGCTTTTGCTGAGCTATTCAATCTTACAAGAGGAAATATTTCTTCGTATGAGGAACTTCGTGCAGAGCCTAAGATAGAAGTCGCTATAAAAATTGCTAATTATTTTAGCATACCTTTGGAACACTTTCTGACTAAACCGCTTTCGGTCAATGAAATTTTAAACTTTTCTGATTACTTTAACGAAGAACAACAAAAGAAAATACTAAAAAATTTTGCAAGCATACCGTTTCTGAGCCGCACTGTTATCCAAAAAATAAAAGACGGCAATTTTGATTTTAGAGAAGCGGAATCTTTCTCTTTTCCGATTTACAGTTCTCATAAATTCGTAGCATTGGAACTTTCACAGGATGTCGCTGTTCCGTTGCGTTTTCCGTTTACCGAGCCGGCGATTTTGTTTTTTGAACAGCTGCAGGTAGAGAATTTACACACCTTACACAACAATTTCGGATTGTATCTTCAGGACAATGAAATGTTTATCGGAGTCTTTCAACAAGAGCAGTCTTCGATAGAATTAAAACTCAACGAATGGAAATCACAGCATTTTACAGAGGAAAACAAAGCGTGTTTTTGGAAATTATATGCTAAATTTGAAAAAATTATTTGATCCATAATGAAATCCAAGCTTAGCAAAACCGCTTATTTTTACAGTATTTTGATTCTTATTTTTCCGGTTGTGATGTTCTTTTTGATGAATAAGTTCCGTACCTTGATGGGAGGATACGAACATTGGGGCATCACACTGTTTCTGATTTTTTGTGGACTGATCAGTGTTTTTGTTGTGATTTGGGGTGCTTTTGTAGAAATGAACCTGCGTATGTCTGTGATTACCGTTTCGGAAAAACAAATTGAAGTCGGAAGATTTTTGGGAATCGGAAAAAAAATCGTTTGGAACACAGAAAAAATCGACGGATTCATAACCAAAGGGTTTAAAACACGTGGCGGATATCAGGAATATTGTTACCTGATTCAAAATAATATAGCCGTAGCGGTTTTTTCAAGTATGTATTATGCCAACTATACCGAAGTTCGTACTGAAATTCAGAAATATGTAAAACAGTTACAATAATAAAATTAAAGATTATGAAAGAATACAAAGTAGAAACGTTGATTTATTATTCTAAAATCACTTTAGATTCCGAACATATTGCTAAAAAATCCAAAACCGATATTCAGGACAAATTAGATGAATATGCTTCGAAAGGATACAAACTGGTATCAACAAATTCCACAAATTTCGGTTTAGCCATTTATATTTATCTGTACTTTGAAAAAGAGAACTAAACTCGGAAAAATATTCGTCAGGAATTTGTATCTTTAAAACAAAACTAAACCACTATGGACTGAAAGTCTGATTGAAAAAAAACACGGATTAAAGGATTTACATAGATTTTTTATAATCCTAAAAATCCTTTAATCCGTGGCAAAAATTTTTAGAAACTGAAAGTCTTGCACTGAAAGTGCATAGTTTCAACTAACGAATGAGACCAATGAATTACACCTATATGTGATGCTGAACCAAGTTCAGTATGACAGAAACGGAGAATTAAAACAAAAAAGTCCTCAATAGAGGACTTTCCTTATTGTACAAAATTTAAAACCGTTGAAGTTATAAAATCAATCTGATCTTTTTCTAATTCTGTATGCATGGGTAATGCAATCACTTGTTCACAAAACATATTGGTTACCAGAAAATCGGCATCCTTATAACGTGTATCGGCATAAGCCTTTTGTTTGTGCAACGGAATGGGATAGTAAATAGCACACGGAATACCTTTTTCCTGTAAATACGTCAACAAAGTATCTCGTTTACCATTCGTAATACGCAACACATATTGATGAAATACGTGATCATCTCCTTCAAAATCAAACTTCGGTGTGATGATGTTTTCATTAGCAGCAAACGCATCGTTGTACGTTTTAGCTGCTTTTCTACGCGCTTGTCCGTAAGCATCTAATCGAGGTAATTTTGCATTTAAAACTACCGCCTGAATACTGTCTAAGCGAGAATTTACTCCGATTACATCGTGATGGTAACGCTCGTACATTCCGTGGTTCACAATTCCTCGAATGGTGTGTGCCAGCGCATCGTCATTGGTGAAAATGGCACCGCCGTCGCCATAACAACCTAAATTTTTCGATGGA
>DATGMY010000226.1:0-6867 GCA_035307005.1 Flavobacterium sp.
AACTGTGCCCGACGCAGCCGTCGGATCAATTCTTCTGTTTTTCCGGAAAACATCGAACCGCAAATCACTTCGATCCAGCCAAATTGTTCTTTATGGTTTACAGGATTTTCTAAAAACATTTTCTTCTTTCGTGCTTGAAAGCAACAGTTTTTTCTGTTACTTTGTATAACCACAAATTTATCAAAATAAACTGCCGAATCATTAAAGAATAAAAAAGTTATGAAGAAAATTATAGAAACCGATCTGGTAAGCATCGCACATAAAATTTTGCAGATGAAAGATAAATCGGACGTGAACAGCCTGTTAAATGAAACAGAAAAGTTGTATCAGAAGCTTATTTTGCTGAAGTTTTATGAAGACAACAAATTTCAGTTAGACCCATCACTCACTGAAGACACGTTGTTTGAAATGACAGAAGAACAGCAATCTTCTGAAAAAAAATCGTTTGAGGAACATATCAAAAATAAAACCCAGGAAGCGGATTATATGTCGGCTGATATTGTCAGTGAATTGATTGAAGATTCTAAAAACGACGAGGTCGTGTCTTTTGAAAAAGACATCATTACTCCACAACCTCAACACATAACAACGGAAGAGGAAATCCGGGAAGAACTCGAAACAACCGAAGAAATTGCTTTTACCCCGTCGATTGAAGAAACGAAAAAAACAATGGAGGAAATCGATGAACAAATTGAAGAAATTGAAAACAGCGAGCCGGTAGAAAATGCCCGGGAAGCAGCACAACGTGTTACTCTGGAAATCGATCCGGTTTTTGCAGTGCCGCATGACGATTTGTTTATGACCAATGTGTCAGCTCAACAAACCGAAACAATAACACTGACCGATTTGCCTGAAGAGACCGAAAGTTCTTCTGATTCTTCACAGTGGATTAGTCACGGAAGCGGAAGTACAAACAAGGTGCCTTTTCATCAGATTCCGGTCAATAAAACGATTAACGATGCATTTAGCAATACTATTATAGTAGGACTCAATGACCGTATCGCCTTTGAAAAACATTTGTTCAAAGGGAATTCAGAAGATTTTAACCGGGTACTTTCGCAATTAAATACGATGTCCAATTATCAGGACGCCAAAGATTTTATTGAGGATTTGGTCAAGCCGGATTTCAACAGCTGGAAAGGAAAAGAAGAATACGAACAGCGTTTTATGGCGTTGGTGGAAAAAAGATTTATATAAATGAGTAAACTATTCATTGTTCCCACACCGATTGGTAATCTTGAAGATATGACTTTTCGGGCAATCAGGGTTTTAAAGGAAGTGGATTTGATTTTGGCTGAAGACACGCGGACAAGTGCCAAGCTGATGAAGCATTTTGAAATCCCTACCCAAATGATGAGCCATCATATGCACAACGAGCATCAAACGGTGGAAACAATTCTTCAGAAAATAAAATCAGGTCAGACGATTGCGTTGATTTCCGATGCGGGAACTCCGGCAATTTCCGATCCCGGATTTTTATTGACGCGTGCCTGCGTAGAAAACGGCATTGAAGTAGAGTGTCTTCCGGGAGCGACGGCATTTGTTCCTGCATTGGTAAACAGCGGTTTGCCCAATGATAAGTTTGTCTTTGAAGGATTTTTACCTGATAAAAAAGGACGTCAGACCCGTTATCTGACCTTGGCAGAAGAAACCCGCACGATGATTTTGTACGTTTCGCCGCATAAGCTGGTAAAAACCTTACAGGAATTTAAAGAATATTTCGGTGCCGACAGACAGATTTCGGTTTCGAGAGAATTGTCCAAATTGCACGAAGAAAATGTACGCGGAACGGTGGAAGAAGTGTTGAAACACTTTGAAGCTAAAGCACCCAAAGGTGAAATCGTAGTGATTGTTGCCGGAAAAACAAAAGAGAAAAAAGCGAAGAAAGATGCATAAAGTAGTCACACAGTGGAAAGGCAATATGGCGTTTGAAAGCACATTGCCCGATGGAATCATAAAAATAGACGTACCCGAAGACAAAGGTGGTAACGGCAACGGAATGCGTCCCAAAGCATTGATGTTGTCTTCTCTGGCAGGCTGTTCCGGTTTGGATATTGCTTCGCTGATCAAAAAAATGCGTTTGAAAGTAGATGATTTCAAGATTGAAACCGATGCTGAACTTACTGATGAAACTGCAGCAACCTATCATACGGTTTACATTCGCTATATCTTTACGGGAAAAGAATTAAACGAAGACAAACTAACAAAAATCGTAAACCTGTCTGTAGAAAAGTATTGCGGTGTAATGAAAATGTTTGAAAAATTTGCTGAGGTTAAGATAGAGATTATTTTTAATAAAGATTAAAAAGTAGAAAACTGAATTCTGTAAACTGGTAACTGATACACTATGCGTTGGTCGTTAAAACCACATCCCACTCCCGCAATTATTCGGCATTTACAAACTGTTTTAAATGTCAGTCCGCTCATTGCTTCTTTGTTGGCACAGCGTGGCATTACCACTTTTGAGGAAGCACGAAAGTTTTTCAGACCTTCTTTAGAGGATTTGCACGACCCGTATCTGATGAAAGATATGGATAAAGCCATAAACCGAATCGAGAAAGCGTTAGAAACCAAGGAACGAATTTTAGTTTTTGGCGATTATGATGTGGACGGAACAACGGCGGTTTCGCTAATGTCATCCTATTTGCGGTCGATTGGTGCAGAAATCGATACTTATATACCCGACCGATACAAGGAAGGTTACGGGATTTCCTCTCAGGGAATCGATTATGCTTCGGATAACGAATTTACGTTGATTATTGCCCTGGATTGCGGCATTAAATCAATAGATAAAATCGAGTACGCCAGAACTAAAAACATTGATTTTATCATTTGCGACCACCATTTGCCCGGAAACGAAATTCCCGATGCAGTGGCTGTTTTAGATCCAAAACAATCCGATTGCCCTTATCCTTACAAAGAATTATGTGGTTGCGGTGTAGGGTTCAAGCTGATTCAGGCATTGGCATTCCGGCGCAATCAAACCATAGAAGATTTGATCCCCTATTTAGATTTGGCAGCAACGGCAATTGCAGCAGATATTGTTCCTGTTACAGGAGAAAACAGAATTTTGGCTTATTATGGTTTGCAGGTCATTAACGAAAATCCGCGTCCCGGATTGATGGCTTTAAAGCAGATGCATCCCGTTTCTGAGTTTACGATTACAGATGTTGTTTTTAAAATCGCTCCGAAGATCAATGCTGCGGGGAGGATCAAGCATGGGAATTATGCTGTAAAACTGCTGACCGAGTTCAATCTCGAACAAGCTGAAGAAGTAGCAAAAGAAATTGATGTCTTTAATTCCAGCCGAAAAGAATTAGATCAAAGCATTACCCGTGAAGCACTTTTGCAGATTACAGATTTAAACGAAGAAAACGCTTCTTCCACTGTGGTTTATTCGGAAAACTGGCATAAAGGCGTGATAGGAATCGTAGCTTCCAGATTGATTGAAACCTATTATAAACCTACGCTGGTTTTTACCAAAAGCGGTGATTGTCTGGCGGCTTCTGCACGTTCGGTCAAAGGGTTTGATGTGTATAAAGCACTCGAAGCCTGTTCCGGGCATCTGCTGCAATTTGGCGGGCATATGTATGCTGCGGGTTTGACGTGCCTGCCGGAAAAGTACCTCGATTTTAAAAAAGCCTTTGAAGCCTATACTTTACAAAATCTTCCTGAGGAATCGAAAGAACAAGAATTAGAAATAGACGCTGTGGTAGATTTTAATGATTTTAACGAAAAAAATCTGCGAATATTAAAACAGTTTGAACCTCACGGTCCCGGAAATATGACTCCTGTATTTCTCACGAAAAACGTTTTTGATACAGGAATGGCGCAAACCATTGGTAAGAACAACGAACATCTGCGGATGTTTGTCAAACAAAATCATTCTCAGGGCTTTCCTGCTATTGCATTTAAAAAAGGCGAGCTGCTGAAAGCTACCCGCAATCTTAAACTGATGAACCTTGTTTATTCTCTTTCTGAAAATCAATGGAAAGACAAAATAACACTGCAAATCCAGGTAAAGGATTTGGAAATCCATTAATTTTTTAATTGAATATCCGTAATGTATCATAATACAATTTTTTTTCGATATTTTGTCATTCCGACGTCCCGATAGCTATCGGGAGAGGAATCTATTTGATTATCAGAAGATTCTTCACTCCACTACGTTTCTTTCAGAATGACAAGGCGAAAGTTATTACTAATAGCGGACATTCATAATTTTTTACCTCCTTTAATTTAAAGTCTAAGAATAATTTGAGTATTTTTGCGCTGCAAATTATTAATCATTTTATATTAAATTTTTATCTATGAAAGTAGCTGTAGTTGGTGCAACCGGTATGGTTGGCGAGGTAATGCTGAATGTTTTGGCAGAGCGTAATTTTCCTGTAACAGAATTGATTCCTGTAGCATCAGAGAAATCGGTCGGAAAAGAAATTACTTTTAAGGATAAGAAGTATAAGGTGGTTAATTTGCAAACAGCCGTTGAAATGAAACCCGATGTGGCATTGTTTTCTGCCGGCGGCGAAACATCGTTGGAATGGGCACCGAAATTTGCCGAAGCAGGCACAACCGTTGTTGACAACTCATCTGCCTGGCGGATGGATCCTTCCAAAAAATTAATCGTTCCTGAAATCAATGCACACAGTTTAACTCAGAATGATAAGATTATCGCTAATCCAAATTGTTCAACAATCCAGTTGGTAATGGCATTGGCACCCTTGCACAAAGAATACAAAATCAAACGGGTTGTAGTTTCGACCTATCAGTCCATTACCGGAACAGGTGTAAAAGCAGTTCGTCAATTGGAAAATGAATACGAAGGAACACAAGGCGAAATGGCGTATCATTACCAAATCCACAGGAACGCGATTCCTCATTGTGATTCGTTTTTAGACAACGGTTACACCAAAGAAGAGATGAAACTGACTAATGAAACCAAGAAAATTCTGAACGATGATAGCATAAAAGTTACGGCGACAGCAGTTCGTATTCCCGTTGTAGGCGGACATAGCGAAGCGGTAAATATTGAGTTTGAAAATGATTTTGAATTAAATAAAGTTCGTGCATTATTACAAAACACACCGGGAATTATGGTTCAGGACAATACCGATACCAATACCTATCCGATGCCTTTGTATGCACAAAACAAAAACGATGTTTTTGTAGGAAGGATTCGCAGAGATGAAAGTCAGGAAAATACGCTAAATATGTGGATTGTAGCGGACAATCTGCGTAAAGGAGCAGCTACCAACACCATACAAATTGCCGAATATTTACTGGCGCATCAATTGATTTAAAAACAATAATTGACGTAAGTAAGTCAAAAGATGTCATACGATGAACAACGACTTAAAGTCAAATTGTTATATCATTTTACCTGATTTGGAAATACGACATTATACAATGATTATTGCTTATGAACCTGGGTTCGATTGTTATTTAGCTAATAATTAATGGTATATATTTGAACACACCCTTCCGGTAATGCTCCGTTAGGAGCGGTCTGTTCTTTTTTCAGGTCGCTCCTAATAGAACCTGAGTTCGATTAATAGCATCGGGCTTTAGTCCGATAAAAGAAATAAAGCATAAAATAAAAAGGCTTTAGCCTAAAAAAAGGTAGGCTAAAGCCCATTCCAATGGATAAAAATAATCGAACTCAGGTTTAGAATAATTTATTTTTAGAGGTCATCAGATAATTACCTGTTTTTAAACTTTGTAAAACCCTTTAACACAACGTTTGTCATTCCGTAGGAATCTCTTATCGGTGCCGGTAAAGATGCTTACAGCATGATAAACATAATGTTAATTTTAAAACACTATTGATTTACAGCGTTGTTTCAATATATATGTATGAATTTAGTTATGACCTCTATTTATTTTTTCTATGAACAGCCTGTCTCTACGGGGCGTTTGGGTTTATAAAACAGGCATAACTAAAATTTTTGTGTTGTTCTAAAATTGTGTGTAAAAACTTATTCATTACACATCTATCAGTATTTAATATAGCATATATAGCCCTTTGACTTCGTCGAATCTTCGATTTCAGGGCATATTTGTCCGGATTCTATCGTAAGGCGTTGCCTTACGTTAATCATATCAAAGGCTTTCAGCCTTTCTGTAAAATCATATGTAAAAATTTACTCATTACACACTATCTATAGAAGAATACTAAAAGTTTAAATCACTTCCTTCCGAAAAGTAATGTTTTCGAAACTTTACAACACTTACAAAAATACTGAAAATCAATAATCTATTAATCGAACTCAGGTTAATACTTCACCTCCTCAGGAATCTCACAAACCGGAATCGGGTTCATTTTATGTTGATTAATCATGTTTAATCGCTTGTAGATTTTAAAAACTTCTAACTCACGACCCGTAAAATCATCTTCTGTTTTTCCTGCGGCATCGGCATTCATGGCACGTTCCAGTTCATCATAATTTGCACCTAACTGATCTTCATCTGAACGGTCATCGCCAAACAAACCATCGGTTGGTTTTGCCTGAATGATATTTTGAGTAATTCCCAAATAAGCCGCCAACGTTCGTACTTCTGATTTCATCAAATCTGCAATCGGACTTATATCCACACCGCCGTCACCGTATTTTGTAAAGAAGCCAACACCAAAATCTTCCACTTTGTTTCCTGTTCCCACAACCAACAACTGATGAATACCCGCAAAATAGTACAAAGTCGTCATTCGCAAACGGGCACGGGTATTTGCCAGAGTTAAATTCAACCGGGCAGTATCGTCAGTTTCAGGCAGATTATTACTCATTAAATCAAATGTTGCGGTTAAATCGGCAACTGTGCTTGTTACATTTTCGTAAGAACTTTTTAAAAAGGCAATGTGTTCCTGAGCAC
>DATGMY010000227.1:0-8021 GCA_035307005.1 Flavobacterium sp.
TACCAATTGACATTACTGGCTTTGAACAGATCAATGAATTTCACTGTATTGCTTTTATGGTTGTAAACGATGATCTCATGTTAAAATTACGTGACATTTTAAAACCACATCGAGGGGAATTATATTCGGATATTGTTTAAAAAAACACTCCTTAATATTATATCTAAGATATATAACTAAGGAGTATTGCTTTAATTGGCTACTTCACTAATGAATTTAATGCGCATTAATCGAAGTTCTTCAATATCATAATCCCCGTCAAACTCTTCTAAAGCTGTTTGTATGGAGTCATTTTCGGCTTCCATAAAATACTCGCTGATCTCTTTCTGTTGATCTTCATCCAAAATATCTTCAATCCAGTAATCAATATTCAGTCTGGTTCCGGAATATACAATCAGTTCCATTTCTTTGAGCAACGCATCCATTTCGAGGTCTTTTGCCGAAGCAATATCTTGTAATGACAATTTCCTGTCAATACTTTGAATAATATAAAGTTTTAAAGAAGAATTGGCTCCGGTTGATTTTACAATCAGGTCATCGGGTCTGATAATGTCGTTATCTTCTACATATTTACTGATTAAACTTACAAATTCTTTACCGTACTTTTTAGCCTTTCCATCACTTACTCCATGTACGGTTGCAAGTTCTTCCAGATTAACAGGATATTTCAATGCCATGTCTTCCAAAGAAGGATCCTGAAAAACTACAAAAGGGGGCACTTCCATTTTTTTAGCTACTGCTTTTCTCAAATCCTTCAACATTGCCACTAATGTTTCATCTGCTACAGTAGAAGTTTTGGTACCGGTTAAAATTGCATTACTGTTTGCGCTGCCATAATCGTGATCTTCTGTCATCATAAACGACGAAGGCTTTTTGAGAAACGCTTTTCCTTTATCAGACAACTTCAAAACTCCGTAAGTTTCAATATCTTTGGTAATCAGCCCATTTACCAAAACCTGACGGATCAGTGCCATCCAGAATTTATCGTCAAAATCTTTTCCGCTGCCAAAGACACTTTGGGTATCCGTTTTATAAGACTTGATAATCGCATTGATTTTACCGAGCAGCGTAAAAACAATTTCTTTGGATTTATATGCTTGTTTGGTTGCCTCAATAGTTTTCAAAAGTAAAACTACCTGATCTTTGGCTTCCTTTTTGGGTTTCGGATTACGGGAATTATCGTCCATATCGGCACCTTCACCGTTGATTTCATCAAATTCTTCTCCAAAATAATGCAGTAAAAATTTACGGCGCGACATCGAAGTTTCTGCATACGCTACCACTTCCTGTAACAAAGCAAATCCTATTTCCTGCTCTGCCAGCGGTTTGCCGGTCATAAATTTTTCTAATTTTTCTATATCTTTATATGCATAAAACGCCACACAATATCCTTCTCCTCCGTCGCGACCTGCCCGTCCGGTTTCCTGATAATAGCTTTCCAATGATTTTGGAATATCGTGATGAATTACAAACCGCACATCGGGCTTATCGATTCCCATTCCGAATGCAATTGTTGCCACTACTACATCAACGTCTTCCATCAAAAACATATCCTGATGTTTTGCCCGGGTTTTAGGGTCTAAACCTGCGTGATATGCCACAGCCGAAATTCCGTTGACTTGTAATACCTGCGTGATTTCAGCTACCTTTTTCCGGCTCAGACAATAGACAACACCCGACTTGCCTTTAAACTGATTGATAAACTTAATAATGTGCGACTCCACATCTTTGGTCTTTGGACGCACTTCATAATAAAGGTTGGGTCTGTTGAACGATGCTTTAAAAACATTAGCATCAGGTATTTCAAGGTTTTTAAGAATATCTTCCTGAACTTTGGGTGTGGCAGTTGCCGTAAGACCAATAATAGGAATATCGCCCAGCTTGCGAATGATATTACGCAAATTGCGGTATTCGGGTCTGAAATCATGTCCCCATTCCGAAATACAGTGTGCTTCATCAATCGCAATGAAAGACAAAGGAACGGTATTCAGAAATTCTACATATTCATCTTTGGTCAGTGATTCCGGTGCCACATACAATAATTTTGTGACCCCTCTTTTAATATCTTCCTTTACTTTGTTGATTTCAGTTTTTGTCAACGAGGAATTTAAAACATGGGCAATTCCCATTTCGCTTGATAATCCACGTACGGCATCTACCTGATTTTTCATTAAGGCGATAAGTGGCGAAACAACAATTGCTGTTCCATCCAGCATCATAGCCGGCAACTGGTAGCATAATGATTTCCCCCCTCCTGTTGGCATGATTACAAAAGTATTATTTCCAGAAATAATACTGTTTATCACTTGCTCTTGTAATCCTTTGAACTGACCGAATCCGAAATATTTTTTTAACTCTTTATGTAAGTCAATTTCGATTGATTTCATGTTTTTGTTATGCTATTTTATCTAAATTTGCAAAACATAAAGATACACAAATCTTTTAGTAATTACAAAATTACCTAATACGAATCTGTTTTGAACTATAATTTTAACATACTATCCTCTGCCATCAACACTTTAGAAACTGAAAGCAAAGCAATTAACAAAACCATTAAGCTTTTAAATGAAGATTTTTCTAAAGCCGTAGAGGCTGTTTTTTTGACAAAAGGAAGATTGGTGGTTACAGGAATTGGAAAAAGTGCGCATATTGGTCAGAAAATTGTAGCTACTTTGAACTCCACAGGCACTCCTTCTTTATTTATGCACGCTGCCGAAGCGGTACACGGAGATTTGGGAATGCTGACAAAAGAAGACATTGTTTTGTGTATTTCCAAAAGCGGAAACAGTCCTGAAATTAAAATTTTGGTTCCTTTACTGAAACGCGACGGGAATGTTTTAATCGGAATGACAGGCGATGAAGCTTCCTTTTTAGGAAAACAATCCGATTTTATCCTCAACGCTTTTGTAGAAAAAGAAGCCGATCCGAACAACCTCGCTCCTACGACAAGCACTACCGTTCAATTGGCACTGGGCGACGCACTTGCAGTAGCATTAATCGGACTGCGGAAGTTTACTGCCGATGATTTTGCGAAATTTCATCCGGGAGGTGCTTTAGGTAAAAAATTATTGTTGCGTATTGGCGATATTCTGGATCAGAACAACATTCCCCAGGTACATCCGGAATCAAGCATCCAAGAAGTTATTTTTGAAATATCCAATAAACGGTTAGGTGTTACGGCTGTTGTTCACAACAAGGATATTAAAGGAATTATTACCGACGGGGATATTCGGAGAATGCTGGAAAAAACCTCAGATCTGAGCACTATAACAGCACAAGAAATCATGACACAAAACCCCAAAACCATTGATATTCAATCCAAGGTAGAGGATGCTTTAAATCTGATGGAATCGTATGCCATCACCCAACTTGTGGTAACAGATCATAAAGTATATGCAGGGATTATTCACCTGCACGACATTTTAAAAGAAGGAATTGTATCGTGAAGAATATAAAAACCAACAAAGAAATGTCTTTTTTGGGACATTTAGAAGAGTTGAGATGGCTTTTGGTTCGCAGCAGCATCGCTATTATTGTTGCTTCTGTGATCGCCGTTATATTTAACAAATTCATTTTTGACGTTATCATATTCGGTCCAAAAGAAGGTGATTTTATTACTTATCAGTTTTTTTGTGAAATTGCACAGAAATTTGATTTTGATCAGTCTTTTTGCAACAAAGATCTTCCCTTCGAGATTCAGAACCGAACCATGGACGGGCAATTATCTGTGATGATCTGGACGTGCCTAACCGCCGGATTCATACTGGCATTTCCTTTTATTTTATGGGAGTTCTGGAAATTCATCAGTCCCGCACTTTATCAAAACGAAAAAAAACATGCCAAAACATTCCTTTTTGTATCAAGTCTCTTATTTTTTTCAGGAGTTCTTTTCGGATATTTTGTCTTAGTTCCTCTTTCAATTAATTTTTTAAGTAACTTTACCGTCAGCACAATTGTGGAAAATCAGATTGATATTAATTCATACATTAGTCTGGTAAAAACAACCTCGCTGGCAACCGGATTAATATTTGAACTGCCTATCATTATTTTCTTTTTAGCCTATCTGGGACTGATTACCGATAGTTTCCTGAAAGAATACAGAAGGTATGCTTATGTACTGATATTGATTATTGCCGCTGTTGTAACACCACCGGATGTGATCAGTCAGATTATTGTATCAATACCGCTGGTTTTACTGTACGAAGTCAGTATATTTATAGCAAAAGTGATTACGAAACGTAATTTGAAAAAGGAAAGAAAAACAAACGAAACAACACCGTAGTGCTGTATGAAATTAAGAGCTGAGAATTTAGTAAAAACATATAAAGGCAGAAAAGTAGTAAAAAGCGTTTCGGTAGAGGTTAATCAGGGCGAAATCGTGGGGCTGCTGGGACCAAACGGTGCCGGAAAAACCACCTCGTTCTATATGATTGTGGGACTGGTAAAGCCCAACGCCGGCAACATTTATCTGAACAACCTTAATATAACCAGTTTTCCCATGTATAAACGAGCTCAGCACGGCATTGGCTACCTGGCTCAGGAAGCATCCGTTTTCAGAAAACTGAGCATTGAGGAAAATATTCTTTCTGTACTTCAACTCACACAATTATCAAAAAAAGAACAGGAAGAAAAGATGGAGTCGCTTATTGACGAATTCAGTTTGCAGCATATACGTACCAACCGCGGTGATTTACTGTCGGGTGGGGAACGAAGACGAACGGAAATTGCCCGCGCACTTGCCACCGATCCCAAATTTATTTTGCTCGATGAACCTTTTGCCGGTGTGGATCCTGTAGCAGTAGAAGACATTCAACGCATTGTAGCCCGGCTCAAAAACAAAAACATCGGTATTCTCATTACGGATCACAATGTACAGGAAACTTTGGCAATAACCGACAAAACCTATCTGATGTTTGAAGGCGGTATCTTGAAAGCCGGAATTCCGGAAGAACTGGCAGAAGACGAAATGGTTCGAAAGGTTTATCTGGGGCAAAACTTTGAATTGAGGAAGAAAAAACTGGAATTTTGACAAGTCCACGGTAATTTTGACAAGTCAAATTAGGTTTTAATTTAATTTATTATAATTTTGCAAAACACTTGAGAAAGCATCGTTTAAAAAAAGAATGAGTCTAACCAACAATATACGAAACAATTTTGCCAGCCTTAAGAACATTCAGTACTTACCACGCTGGATTATTTTTGCCATTGATCTGTTGATCGTTGTTTTTTCTGTTACATTCGGATACTTTATTCTTAAAGGAATGGGTATTAATGTAGCTCCTTCGGGTCGTATTTTTACGGCTTTTGGTGTTTTTGTATTTATACATCTGCTGCTTTTTTGGTTTTTCAAACCTTATACCGGTATCATCCGTCATACAACTGTAATGGATGCTGCCAAATTGTTTTTTATAGAATCATTAGCATTCATCAGTCTTTACCTGATCAATTTAGGCTTTGAATATTTTACAGAAAAGAGACTTTTTCTGAGTACCGTATTATTTATTTGTATTTTTGTTACTTATATGATGCTGTTGGTATTCAGACTGATGGTAAAACTGGGATTTGATTTCTTTACCGAATATTCTGAAAAAACCAACCAGATCAAAGCTGTTATTTATGGAAGTGGTGAACGGGCGATTGCCGTTGCCAATGCTTTAAATGCAGAAGTTCCAAAGAAGCACAAAATACAGGGATTCATCAATCCGGTGTCAAAAAACTCCCACAATACATTATTGAACCTCCCAATTATATCCAAAACACGGAAAACTTCTGTTTTGGTACGTTCTCTTGGAGCTAACACATTAATTTTTGCGGAGGACACACTTTCTAAAAAAGAAAAGCTGGAAATCATTGAAGATTGTATTGATTATAATATTAAAGTATATAATCTTCCACAACTGACAGATATTAACGACCAGAAAAAGGTAGCTTCCAATATCCGGAAAATTAAAATTGAAGATTTATTGGAGCGTAAGCCGATCGAAGTCAGCAACACCGTAATTTGTAATCAAATAAAGGATAAGGTTGTTTTGGTTTCGGGAGCTGCAGGTTCTATCGGAAGCGAAATTGTATGGCAGGTAGCAGCATTTAACCCAAAAAAGCTCATCTTGTTAGATCAGGCAGAAACACCTTTACATCAAATTACTTTAGAAATTTTAAAATGTCCCACTACTTCTGAAATCATCTCTATTATTGCCGATGTCCGGAATTTGGATTGTATTGAAAAGGTTTATAAAGAATACCAGCCTGATATTGTTTATCATGCAGCAGCCTATAAACATGTTCCTCTGATGGAAATGAATCCACAACAGGCTGTTTTTACAAATGTATTGGGCAGCAAACACATGGCGGATCTTGCGTTGAAATATAAAGCAGAACGCTTTGTAATGGTCTCGACCGACAAAGCTGTAAACCCGAGCAATGTAATGGGTGCGAGCAAACGTATTGCTGAAAAATACGTTCAGTCTCTGGCTCAAAAATTAAAAAACGAAGGAAATGAAACCACAAAATACATTACCACACGTTTTGGCAACGTATTGGGATCCAATGGTTCCGTTGTTCCGTTATTTACCAAACAGATAGAAAACGGCGGTCCGATTACGATCACACATCCGGACATCATTCGTTATTTTATGACTATACCCGAAGCTTGTCAATTAGTATTAGAAGCTGGTTCTATGGGTAAAGGTGGAGAAATTTATATCTTTGACATGGGAAAACCTGTTAAAATTGTCGATTTAGCTACTAAAATGATTAAATTAGCCGGCTTGGAACCAGGAACAGATATTGCCATAAAAATTGTAGGTTTACGTCCGGGTGAAAAACTTTTTGAAGAATTACTAAACGACAGTGCAACCACACTGGCGACACATCATGAAAAAATAATGATTGCGCAGGACATTCACGAAGATTACGAATATATTTCGCAACAGATTGAACAATTAAAAGAATATGCGACAGCATTCCTCATAATGGATACCGTTGCAACTATGAAAAGAATAGTACCTGAATTTAAAAGCTTAAATTCATCGTTTGAAAAATTAGATTAGCTTAATTATGAAAAGAAGGATTATTATCCCCGTAGGTTTGGCAATAGCCTTAATGACTTCGTGCGTGCCGAGAGAAAGAATTGTATATTATCAGGATATTGAAACTAATAACATAACATTAGAACAGTTCCAGACGATCATTAAACCCGATGATTTATTGATGATTATTGTATCTGCTCAAGACCCGGAAGCCGCTGCACCCTACAATCTAATGACTGATTTAACCGTAAACCCTACTAATCAGTCAGGAGGTGCGCAAAGGCAACAACAATTGTATCTGGTCGATGAGGATGGCTTTGTTGATTTCCCGGTTTTAGGAAAAGTGAAAATGGGCGGAAAATCCAAAGATGAAATTGTAGAAAACTTAAAAGCACTTATTTCCAAAGACATCAAAAACCCTATCATCAACCTCAGAATCATGAATTTTAAGGTTACTGTACAAGGCGAGGTAAACAGACCCGGAGTACACACTATTGCTTCTGAACGGATAACATTGCCGGAAGCATTAACTTTATCGGGGGATTTGACCTCTTATGGAAAAAGAGATAATATTTTAATTACCAGAGAGGAAGACAACACTATAAAAACCTATCGCGTAGATTTAACCCAAACAAGCTTTATTAATTCAGAATTTTATTATCTGAAACAAAACGATATTGTTTACGTAGAGCCAAATAAAACACGTGTAAACTCATCAGCAGTTGGTCCCAACGTTTCTATTTATATGACAGCCATATCACTATTATTGACAACCACAGCTTTAATCCTTACAAACACGAGAAAAAGATAATCATGATTGAAGAAAAAGAAAATACGATTAATCTAAAGGAAGAGTTACTTAAGTATCTGGTACACTGGCGTTGGTTTGTATTCAGTGTATTTTTAACTTTGGTTTGTGCCATACTCTATTTAAAATTCACTCCGAAAAGCTATAACGTTGCGACAAAAATTTTGATCAAAGATGAAAAAAGC
>DATGMY010000228.1:0-12782 GCA_035307005.1 Flavobacterium sp.
GGCAGCAACCTGTTCAAAATAGTTTTTCGGCAGAATTAAATCGGCATCTAATTTTACAATAATATCGTACGAATTATCCAATGTTTCATAGCCTTTGTAAAAAGCGTTGATGACCTTGCTGCCTGGCAAATGTTTGTTTTCTGATGGATTAAAAACCTGTTTTATAAAACGATGTTTTTCGGAAAAAGACTTGATGATTTCAGCAGTGTTATCTGTAGAATTATCGTTTACCACGACCACCTTTTCGGGTAAAAAAGTTTGTTCAGTCAAAGATTGCAGCATTTTTCCGATAAAAGCCTCTTCGTTGTATGTGGGAATTACACAATAGATTTTCATTTCAACGATGTTTTTTCTGCTAAAACCATATAATATCTCGGTGTGAATTTTCTTAACAACGGACGAATTCCAAACTTCTGTACAGGATGTGCCCATTTTTCACGAGCGATGATTTTATATCCGCATTTTTCCAACAACCAATCCAACTGCCAATCTTCAAATTCGTGATAATGACGATCCCACCTATCCGTTTTGCTTCGGTATGCCGGAGAAAACCACAAACGCAACGGAACAGAAATAACAATCGTTTTAGCTTTACACGCTTTTAAAATCGTATATGGGTTGAGTAAATGTTCGAAAATTTCAAAAGCCGTTAAAACATCATACGTTGGTTGCTTCAAAACAGATTGATCTTCATCCAAATCTTCGCCTTGGGTATTACTCACATTAAAACCTTGTTCCAGCATTAGTTTTGACAAAGGATTCGGAACGCCCAAATCTAAAATCCGGGCATCTTTTGAAATATGTTTATTTAAAAAACCCAAAGTCTTTTCAAAACGTTTTTTTGGATAAGTTTTTTCGTACATTATTGAAAATTTAGATTCTCAAAAGTAATTAAAATCTATTTGAATATTAAGGATTATATTTGCAAAAAAGCGTTTATGAACAATCGGTTTTCCACAAAACAAGCTTTTCTTTTTACTACTATTAACTACCTTGGAGTTTTAATAGGTGTGGTTTCTACGCTTTTTATTTATCCAAAGGATAAAGATTTGTTGGGTATTTTCCGGTTTGTGGATGGTTTGGCTCAGATTCTCTATCCGATGATGGTTTTTGGGGCATCTACTGCTTTATTGAATTTTCAACCCAAACTACAGCCTTTTTTACAACGAAAATTGTTTTCATACAGCCTTATTTCTATTGTCTGGATGACTGTTTTATGTGGAATCGGCTTGTCGTTGGTTTATTTTTTTGAATGGTATTCCAACAAGCAGTATTATATTTATGCGTTTTGTATCGCAATTTGCCTTGCTTATGTTGACTTGTTTAAACGGCAGGCAACCAATTTACAAAAATTAGCATTCCCAACCTTTTTTGAAAAAATCATTCCGAAACTAACATTACCGCTGATCTTTTTAGCGATCTTTTATTTTTCAACGACAGAAACGCAAGGACTGCGCCTTTATACTTTTTCCTTTTTATTGATTTTTGTGGCTGTTGCATTCTACGTATTCCGCTATTTCAAACCTGTTTATACATTAAATTACAGTGATTTATTTCAAGAAATATCCAAAAAAAATTACTATCAATACAGTCTTTATGCGTTTTGTGCGAGTTTAGGCTCATTTTTCGCTTTTCGGATTGATTCTGTGATGATTCCGCATTTTATTTCCAATGAAGCCAACGGAGATTTTAACATTGGAGTGAATCTTGCCAATGCTTTGATGATTCCGGCTGCCGGAGTGTTTGCGCTGTATAGCCCTGTTATTTCCGAAGCGTTGAAAAAAAATGAACTAAAATTGCTCAAAGTAAAATACATTGAAGTTGCCAAAAACTTGTTTTTTATCGGTATTTTAATGTACGGCTGCGTATTGTTAGGCATCAAGGATTTGTTTGCTCTGCTTCCCACAGCAGAGCAACTCGCTCCTACGCTTCCGATTATTTATTTGTTGGGGGCAAATGTTGTTTTGAATATGGCAACGGGTTTTAATACGGAGATTATTGCTTACTCCAAATATTACCGTTTTAATCTGGTGGCTATTTTACTGCTCGCGGTTTTGAATATTAGCTTGAATTATTTTATTCTAACGCAAACAACACTGGGAATCATTGGGGTTGCATATACCTCCATGTTTGCTCTTTTAATCTTCAACGGCTCAAAATTACTGTTTATTTATCGGAAATTTGGTCTTTTACCGATTGATGCAACTTATTTAAAAGTGATCATCTGCGCTTTGACTTTACTTATCTTTTTGTATTTTCTTCCGTTGCAAAGCTTTATCCCTCTTGGGTTTGTTTTAAAATGCGGATTGTTTGCAGGGTTCTTTGCAGGAATATGTTACCACCAAAAATGGATACTTCCACTGAACGGTTTTATTGAGCGATTTTTATTGAAATTTAAAAAATAACATTATTAACCATAAAATAACTTGCAGAATTATAAATATTTTTTAAATTTTGTTCATTAAAAAAATTGCATTATGGATAACAAAACCATTTCAATCATTTCGTATATCACCATCGTAGGATGGCTGATCGCCTACTTGGTAGGTAAAGACAATTTAGATGCTTTTTCAAAATATCATTTGCGCCAGTCTTTGGGTTTAGCAATTGTAGGCATAGTCTTAAACATCATCACTATTAGCATTTCCTTTTTGGGAATGATCGTTAATCTCATCGGACTTCTTTTGTTGATATTATTTATCATCGGCATTATCAACGCTGTAAACGGACAAATGAAACCGTTGCCTGTTATCGGAAAATTCTTTGAAGATAAATTTGATTTTATCGGGTAATTAATAAAGCCTTCCCTCATTGATGGAAGGCTTTGTTTAAAGATTTGTAAAATAAAAATAGTAATACTTACGTTTTTACCTTTTATTTGAAGCGTAAAATAGACTAAAACATAAAACAACAGAATGAAATCGTATTCCATTTTTGAAATCAATGACATTTTGAAAGGAACCATCATCGGATCTACCTCCCAAAATATCACCTCAACCGAAGAGCTTACAAGAGCCAGATTATCCGATATATCCTTTATTGGAAATAAAAAATATGAGAAATTATGGAATACATCGGCTGCCAGCATTGCAGTTGTAAACAAAGATATTTCTATTGAGCCGGGAGAAAACCGCGCGTTTATTCAGGTGGATAATGCCGATTTGGCAATGTCACAGATTTTGGAATTGTTTGCCTCGCCTATGCCTGAATTTTCAGTTGACATTCATCCAACCGCAATTATTGACGAGTCGGCAAAAGTCGGAAATGGAGTCAAAATTGGTGCGGGATGTTACATAGGACCCCGAACTGAAATCGGAGACGGCACCATTTTATATCCAAATGTTACTGTTTTAGACGATTGTATTATTGGCAAACAAACGGTGATTTGGTCAGGAGTAGTGGTTCGCGAACGCTCAAAAATAGGACATCAGTGTATCATTCATCCTAATGCGACTATTGGTGCCGACGGATTTGGATTTCGTCCTTGCCCGGAAAGAGGTTTGGTTAAAATTCCGCAGATAGGTGATGTGGTTATTGGTAATCAAGTTGAAATAGGAGCCAATGCCTGTGTAGATCGTGGCAAATTCAGCTCTACGATTATTGGCGATGGCTGTAAAATAGACAATTTGGTACAAATAGGACACAACAGTGAACTGGGAATGTTTTGTATCATGGCAGGAAACAGCGGCCTGGCTGGTTCTGTGAAATTAGGAAACGGAGTGATCATCGGCGGAAGCGCATCTATAAAAGATCATACCACTATTGGCGACCGTGCGGTTATTGGCGCGGGCTCCGGAGTTACGGGCGATGTAGAGGCGGGTAAAACAATGTTGGGTTATCCGGCATTAGAAGCCCGGGATACTTTGAAACAATGGGCATTGCTGAAACGTATGTTGAATGAGAGTAAGAAATAGTTTTTCATTATCTACAAAATCTCACGGAATAAACACTAAAAACCAACCTGATTCGTTTAGTATATAAACAACAAATACCTGAACTATGAAAAAAGTATTTTTAAATATTTTATCTTTAGCTTTTGTTCTTACCACAATCGCTCTTGTAATGGACGGCGATATGGTAAAACCAAGTATGATGATGAGGTTTGTTGAATTTTTTGGAATGATGGGTATTTTTACGCTGTTTATCTCTGTGATTTATTTTTCAACAACTTACCTCTTTAGAAACATAGAAAAGGAATCCGTTAAACAGGAAAAATAGTAAGAAAACTAAATATTTAGAGAAACAACATCTGAAAACCTTACAAAAAAGCACATACGATCATTTTTATGGTACATTAAAACTAATTTTATATTAAAGTTATCTTGACTTTTTTTTGATAAAAGTAAAGGGTTGCGGAAATTTGTGTTGCGAAACATAAAACCACAACCCAGTGTACCAAGTACTGAGCAAAGATATGATAGAATTAGAAATAGTCATTGATAGTATTCCTCTTGGAAATCAGATTATGATCGTTTTAGAATTAGTGATGGAATACAGGAAAGAGCTAAATCCGGAAAACCATAAATAAAGAATTACCTGAAATTAATTTGATGCTTTCGGGTAATTTTTCTACAACTTAAAGTTTACAATACTTTGCATCTTTAAAATGCAGAGTATTAAAAAAAACTCTTTTTAACCATTAACACCATCCGCTTTCATCTCTGATGAGATGTTGGTTTCGCAATAAATATTCATTTTGATTTTTGTGTTTTGTACATAGGTCAGCTCTCCGGTTATGATCGGATGGGCTTGGTTATTGCAACTATAAGTTTAGTATCTACAGTATCAATAATAAACTTATAGTTTTATGCGTTTTATTCTCATTTTAGCTTTTTCGCTTCTCAATTTTAATGCTGCGCAAGCGCAAAGATTTAATAATTTCTCTTTAGAATTAGGCGGAGGTGTTCATATTCCTTTTAGTCCTAAAGATGAAACAGAACTCTCCAATTTCATTTCTTTTAAACAGTTTCAACTTTCCGGAAGATATATGTTCAATGAAAAAATAGGATTGAAAGGACAATATGCTTACTTTGATTTTCAAGACAAGGATAATGATCTAAACAAAGCAAAAGTACACAAGGTTACTTTAGAAGCAGTTTACAATTTAGGTGAGTTGTTTAATTTTTCTTACAGTCTGCAAGATCGCTTCACTTTGTTATTGCACGGAGGTGCAGGGATTTCTATACTATTGCCCAAAGAAGGGTTGGTTTATGAACGAATCGGAAACCTGCAGCTTGGAATCACTCCTATGATTAAAATTACAGATAAGATCGCATTCTATCTGGATGCAACGCCAATTATGAATTTAAAACAACATTATTCTTACGGAGGAGATTTGCTTGATAAAGATTATAAGTCACAATCAGGTTTTCTTTTGACGGCAAATGCGGGTTTTGTATTTTATTTGGGAGATTACAGACACCACGCAGATTGGTATTAACCTGAGTTCGATTATTTTTATCCTTTGGAATGGGCTAAAGCCTTTTTTATGCTTTATTTCTTTTATCGGGCTAAAGCCCGATGCTATTAATCGAACGAGATTTTTATAACAAAAACCGCCCGACTTCAAGAAAGTCGGGCGGTTTTCTATATCCTATGAATTATAATCAACTTAAAAACAGAATGTCTTTTATTAAGAAAATATCTGATTATACATTCATACTATTTACTTCATACAAAAATTAAGCTTCCATATATGCTTCAATCGGAGCACAAGAACAAACTAAATTTCTGTCTCCATAAGCATCATCTACTCTTCGTACGCCTGGCCAGAATTTGTTTTCTTCAATATACTCCAACGGATATGCTGCTTGCTGACGAGAATAGGGTTGCTCCCAGGTTTCGGCAGTCAACATCGCTAAAGTATGCGGTGCGTTTTTCAGTACATTGTTGGTATCTTCTGCCGTTACAGCTTCGATCTCTTTGCGGATAGAAAGCATCGCGTCACAAAAACGATCCAACTCTGCCAGATCTTCCGATTCTGTAGGCTCAATCATTAACGTTCCTGCAACCGGGAAAGAAACCGTAGGTGCGTGAAAACCGTAGTCCATCAAACGTTTTGCAATATCGGTAACTTCAATACCTTTTGCTTTGAACATACGGCAATCAATGATCATTTCGTGAGCGGCACGTCCTCTTTCTCCGGAATACAACACGGTGTATCCTTCCTGTAAACGCGCTTTCATATAGTTGGCATTCAAGATAGCTGTGCAAGTAGATTGTTTCAATCCGTCCGCACCCAACATTGAAATATATCCGTATGAAATCAAACAAACCAGAGCAGATCCGTAAGGAGCAGCCGAAATCGCTGTAATTGCGTTATCGCCCCCTACTTTCACAATAGGGTTTGTTGGTAAAAATTCCACTAAATGCGCTGCCACACAAATTGGACCAACACCCGGTCCGCCACCACCGTGAGGAATGGCAAAGGTTTTGTGTAAGTTTAAGTGACAAACATCCGCCCCGATTCTCGCAGGATTGGTCAATCCTACCTGAGCATTCATATTAGCACCATCCATATAAACCTGTCCACCATTTTCGTGGATAATATTGGTAATTTCAATAATGGCAGATTCATAAACTCCGTGAGTAGAAGGATAGGTAATCATCACACAAGATAAATTGTCTTTGTGCAATTCCGCTTTTGCTCTTAAATCTTCTACATCAATGTTTCCTTCTTCGGTTGTTTTGGTAACCACCACTTTCATACCCGCCATTGCAGCCGATGCAGGATTGGTTCCATGAGCCGATGCAGGAATTAACGCAATGTTACGATGTCCTTCGCCACGAGATTCATGGTAAGCACGGATAACCATCAATCCGGCATACTCACCTTGTGCTCCGGAATTTGGCTGTAACGTTGTTCCGGCAAAACCAGTAATTACATTTAATTGCTGTTCTAATTTGTGCAGCATGGTTAAATAACCTTCCGCCTGATTAAGTGGTGCAAACGGATGCATATTTGCCCAGTTTGGATTACTCAAAGGTAACATTTCAGCCGCTGCGTTTAATTTCATCGTACAAGAGCCTAAAGAAATCATGGAGTGATTTAACGCTAAATCTTTACGCTCTAATTTTTTGATGTAACGCATTAATTGCGATTCTGAATGATAGGTATTGAATACTTCATGCTCTAAAAATGCTGAAGTTCTTTCTAATTTTACCGGAATTAAAGCTTCCTGTGAAAGTTCTGTTACTCCTTCGAATGATTTTCCTGCTGCCTCTGCAAAAATACCGATAACCGTATTTACATCCTTCAAAGACGTGGTTTCATTGACAGAAAGAGCCACAGTCCCTTGATTCGGATAGAAGAAATTGAATTCTTTTGCTTCGGCAATTGCTTTTACTTTTGCTACATCTGCCTCAATCAAAAGTGTATCAAAATAAGCATTGTTTAATTGCGTAAATCCTAATTTAGTTAATTCAGACTCAATAGTAGCCGCTTTAGCGTGTACATCGTTTGCGATTTTTCTCAAACCGTTAGGACCGTGATACACCGCATACATTCCCGCCATTACAGCCAGCAACACCTGAGCTGTACAGATATTGGAAGTTGCTTTTTCACGTTTGATGTGTTGTTCGCGCGTTTGCAACGCCATACGTAATGCACGGTTGCCATTGGCATCCTGTGAAACACCAATAATACGTCCCGGCATCGAACGTTTATACTCTTCTTTAGTAGCAAAAAAACCTGCGTGAGGTCCTCCGAAACCTAACGGAATACCAAAACGCTGTGTAGTACCTACAACAACATCGGCACCCATTTCACCCGGAGATTTTAAGCGGACTAAAGACAAAATATCTGCTGCGACGGCAACTTTAATATCTTTTATATGTGCGTGATTGATGAAATCTTCATAATCAAAAACTTGCCCATATTTTCCGGGATATTGTAATAATGCTCCAAAAAAGCCTTCTGAAAAATCAAAATCTTCATGTTTCCCGATAACCAATTCTACTCCGATAGGTGTAGAACGCGTTTGCAATACCGAAAGCGTTTGCGGCAATACATCTTCTGAAACAAAGAATTTATTGGTATTGTTTTTCTTTTGATCCCTTGTACGAATATCAAACAACAATGCCATAGCCTCTGCTGCTGCTGTAGATTCGTCTAACAACGAAGCATTGGCGATTTCCATTCCTGTTAATTCAATAACGGTAGTCTGGAAGTTTAATAAAGCTTCTAAACGTCCCTGAGCAATCTCTGCCTGATACGGAGTATAAGCAGTGTACCATCCCGGGTTTTCAAAAATATTTCGCAAAATTACCGCAGGAACAATTGCTTCATGGTATCCCAATCCGATCATAGAACGGAACACTTTGTTTTTTGCTCCCAAAGCATTTGCATGTGCCAAATATTCGTACTCGGTCATTGCCGGGTCTAATTCCAGATCTTTCTCCAAACGGATTTTGTCCGGAAAAGTTTCGTACAATAATTGATCCATGTCTTTCACCCCAACGGTGTTAAACATATACTGCAAATCGGCGGTTCTTGGACCGATATGCCTAAAAGCAAATGCGCTTGTTTTCATCATCCAAAAATAATAGTTGTGTAATCCGCAAATTTAATACTTTTTTCTGGTTTTATAACAGTGGTTTTCCTAATAAAACATCGTCAGAAATTTGTTATTTTCAAGCCCAAAAAAAGTATTGAATTACCTTAAAAAAACAGAAAACCGAAGTTAAAGCTTCGGTTTTTCTTCATTTAATTTTGTGACGATCTGTTTAATGTCCTGCTCTTTCTTTTTGGGATAAATCAGCAATACATCGTCTTTGTCCACCACAATAAAATCGTCGAGTCCTCCGATGACTACCATTTTGTCCGGATTGGTTCTAATGATATTATTCGTTGCATTTTCTACAAACAACTTACCGTTGACCATTGCATTTTCGTATTCGTCTTTGGGTAATTTATCATAAAGTGAACCCCAGGTTCCCAAATCGTTCCAATCAAAAGTAGCAGGCAATACAAAAACATTATTTGCTTTTTCCATTACCGCATAATCAATCGAGATATTGTCGGCTTTGTGATAGTTTTCTTTTATAAAAACCCCTTCCTCTACCGTATTCAATTTATCATACCCTTCTGCAAACAATTGATACATTTCCGGTTGAAATTTCTCAAAAGCGTCTAAAATTGATTCGACACTCCAAATAAAAATTCCTGAATTCCAAAGGAAATTTCTTCGCTGAATAAATTTCTTTGCCGTTTGATAATCGGGCTTTTCACGAAACTGCACTACTTTTTTTACCTGACGTGAATCCAATTTATCGTATTCGATATAGCCATAACCGGTGTTGGGAAAAGTAGGCAAAATTCCCAAAGTCATCAACACTTTATCGTGTTCGCAAATATCAAACGACCGCTGTAAATTGGCAACAAACTGTACTTCATCTTCAATCCAGTGATCAGACGGAGCCACAATCATTACTGCATGGGGATTTTGCTTTTTAACCTTCATCGATGCATACAAAATACACGGTGCGGTATTGCGCATATCAGGTTCCAGAACAATCTGTTCATCGGTAATCGCAGGCAATTGTTCTTTTAAAATATCACAGTATTTATCGTTAGTAAGAATTAAAATGTTCTCTTTTGGAATCAATTGACTCAGACGTGTAAACGTTTTTTGTACCAGCGTTTCGCCCGTTCCCAGCATATCGTGAAACTGCTTTGGAAACTCAGGAGTACTCACCGGCCAAAAACGCGACCCCACACCGCCTGCCATTATGATGGCATAATAATTTTTATTCATTGCTTTTTGTATTCAAAAGTTCAACCTGTACATTGGGTTTAAACAAATATACCCGGTTATTTTTTATATCGGTACATTCAAATAATTTTACACGCAATTTTCCTTTTTGAAAAATGCGTCCGTCGGCAATTCTAAAAAAAGAACCAACCGGAATTTCATCAATAAAAACTTTATCAGAAGGCAGATCAAACTTTTTTAAGGTCATTGATAAAATGGCATCTGTATCACTGCTTGCCGTTGGATTTTTAAAGTGATTTGCCAAAACAGGCAATATTCCATTTGGAAAAATCAACGGATTGATAAAGGGAACCATCAACAAACGAAAGGTGTGCTTCCACTCTATTCCATGCGGTTTAATGTTTCGTCCGTATTTTTCAAACGCTACCAAATGCGCTATTTCGTGTATGGTTGTAATTAAAAACCTGTATTTATTTAAATTAGAATTGACCGTTATCTGGTGAGTTCCATCAGTATTTCTTCGATAATCACCGTGACGAGTCGCTCGTTCATTTACAATCTTGAAATGAATCCGATGTATTTTTATCAATTCAAAAACAGCATCAACAGCGTGTTCGGGCAAATATTTTGATAAAGTATCTTTCAATTAAGGGGTTGTTGATGAAACTTGTAATACTTTTCCATTGAAATACCTATTTCCGGTCAAAGCAAAATCTTTAATATATTTTGCCATTCCTTCCGGATCAATCGGTGCCTGATAACCCGGAAATGCTTCTGCTAACATTTCAGTTTGCACAGCCCCTAATGCCAAAACGTTAAACGCAACTCCTTGTTCTTTATACTCTTCCGCCAATAATTCAGACAACGTAATTACGGCTCCTTTGCTTGAACTATAAGCCGCCAAGCCCGGAAACTTCATACTTCCCTGAATACCACCCATACTGCTGATGGTAATCACGTGTCCGCCTTTTGGCATCAGCGGCAAAACCATCCGATTCAATACCGCAACACCAAATACATTGACTTTATACACATATTCAAATTCCTCTGCAGTGATTTCTGCAAAAGGCTTATTTACTATAGTTCCGGCATTGTGAATCAACACGTCCACCTTCCCAAATTCGTTTTTTAAATTGTTGGCAAAAGATATTAATTGTGCTTCGCTGCTTAAATCGACCGATTTGTAAAACACATTGTTTAAGGATTCGAACTCCGGATTGGATTTGCGCGAAATTGCAATTACCTGATGTCCCTCGGCGGCGAATTGTTTGACCAACGCTGCCCCTATTCCCCGGCTTGTACCTGTTATGATGATGGTTTTCAATTGCTTTTTTAATTTTAAACTTTAATATTTTTTGATTTAATAATTGAACGTTGAAAGCACAGGTTATTCATAATAATTACCGACCTCTGCATTCCAACTACTTATTCATCTTTATCTCCCTTGTTTCAGCATTTACCATTTTGATTACTACGGGAAGTAATTTTTGTACAAGATTCGTCATAAACGGCACATCCATTACTTCAAATTCATCTTTTGGATGATGGTAATAATCAAAATTAGAGAAATCGAAAGAGGAAACACTGTGCGAAGGAATTTTAAACTCTTCATAAAAAGGATAATTATCCGATGCTTTGAACAAATTATACTTTTCAGCTCCTTCCGACTTTCCTACCAAATTCATTCCTGCATATTCGTTGATTTTTTTTGCCATATTGGAAACGGTGTATCCCGTTAAAAACATTTCAAAATCGTAATCCATCGGTACGCCCAGCATCTCAAAATTCAACAAAGCATAAATATCAATATTTTGGGCTTTTAGCTTTTTCGCCAAATGTTTTGAACCTAACAAGCCTTTTTCCTCAGCAGAGAAAAAAACGATTAAAACGCTGCGTTTGTTGTTTTTGGTTTTACCCAAATATTTTGCAACCTCGCTTAAAACGGTGGTTCCCGAAGCATTATCATTGGCTCCGTTGTTGATGAAATCGCCTTCAAATCCCTTTTCGGTAATACCAATGTGATCGTAGTGTGCACCAAAGATCACAAATTCGTTTTTCAGTTTTGGATCTGTCCCTTCTAAATATCCAACAACATTAAACGCATTGTCAAAATTGGAAAGTGTGTCTTTATAAGAAGAGAAATAAGGTTTAATATTGGATTCTTTTAGAATTTCTTCTAAATAATTCGCTGCCTTTTCAATACCAGTCGAACCGGAATCTCGTCCTTCTAACGCATCCGACGACAAATATTGCAAGGTAGTACTTACATCGGTTTCTTTAACCTGGTAATGATTTGCGTCAACAACTTTTGTTGTTTTACACGCCATCAGCGACAACGCAACTAAAAGAAATAGTTTTTTCATTTGCTCATGATTTTTACAAAAATACAAAAAAACCCGTTTATGAAATAATCAAAAACGGGTTGGTATTTTAATTCATAGTTAATACTTATGCAAGCATTGTTACCGGATTTTCAATATAATGTTTCAATGTTTGTAAAAACTCTGCTCCCGTAGCACCGTCCACCGTTCTGTGGTCACACGCCAAGGTAACCTTCATCGTATTTCCTACAACGATTTGTCCGTTTTTTACCACTGGTTTCTCAATGATTGCTCCTACCGATAAAATCGCCGAATTAGGTTGATTAATGATTGAGGTAAATTCTTCGATACCAAACATTCCTAAATTAGAAACCGTAAAGGTTGAACCTTCCATTTCTTTAGGTTGTAATTTTTTGTTACGCGCTTTTCCCGCCAAATCTTTAACAGCCGTACCAATTTGCGACAGGCTCAATAAATCGGTATGATTTACCACAGGCACTACCAATCCGTCTTCTACAGCAACTGCCACACCCACATTCACATGATGATTGATGATGGTAGCTGCATCAGTCCAGGTTGAATTTACTTGCGGATGTTTTTTCAACGCCATAGCACAAGCTTTTACCACCATATCGTTGAACGAAACTTTTGTATCCGGCAATGAATTGATGGTTTTGCGAGCTTCCATTGCATTATCCATATTCAACTCAACTGTTAAATAATAGTGAGGAGCTGTAAATTTAGATTC
>DATGMY010000229.1:0-9445 GCA_035307005.1 Flavobacterium sp.
GCACGCTAAACAAGCTTTGTTTGAACTGATCTGTGAAAAATTCAAAGATGTTCGCGAAAAATATCATTACTATATCAACAATCAGGAAGAAGTGGATCGTTTGCTCAGCGAAGGAGCTGCAAAAGCCTCTGTTATCGCAAATGGAACTTTGACTAGAGTTCGTGAGAAGTTGGGATATTAAAAAATGCTCTGAGAAATCAGAGCATTTTTTATATTAATTTTTGTATGAAAGTAAATGTCTTTCCCATACAAGACCTCCACTAATTCCGGGAGAGACTTCCTTTACTAAACCAATATTGATAACATAATGAGATTCGGCAACAAGTTCTCTGTCAACAATTTCATTAGGTTGCAATCTGCCAATAAAAGGAAGAGTTACATACTGATTTTCCCCAATATTAATATTTTGATTATTTTCTAACCTCCAAACAACATTACCATAAGATACATCTCCTATAATAATCTCATTCTCAAATACAAACTCTTTGTCTGTTCCCGGATGCAATACGTATTCCTTTTGATTGTTTTTTTCTAGTGGGTGATCTTCTAATAAAGCAAGATGTCCTTTCTCGTTAATATTTATATATTTCTTTGAGAATAAATAAATATGGTCAGTATCAAGGTTCTTTTTAAAAGTTTCTCTTACAAAGTATTCTTTGTTTTCAAAAGAAAATTTATCCGTTATAATAACAGAATCCAAAATATTACTAACCTGTAATTCTTGATTTGATTGTCTTGTATAATTCTTATAAACCCAAGTATTTCCAACTTTTATATTAAAATAATCTTCTTGTTGAATTTGGGTGTTGTCGTCTTCCTTATCACAAGCAATAAGTGAAAAGAGAGGGATAAATGCAATAAATTTCAAATAAGTTTTCATAGATAAATATTTTACAACGTTTATCCTAATAACTATAAAAATTGATAATTATTGTGTTTAAAATATTTTTATTTCAATTGAAACATCTTTCCCGGTAATCCTTCAATGAATCCGTTGAGCTCAAGCATCATCAGTTCAGCGTTTAGAACAGCCATATCCATTTGGGTTTCAAAAGCGAGATCGTCTATATGTAGGATTCCTTTTTGCAAACATTTCAGAATTTTCTGCTCAGTTTCGGAAAAAGATTTGAGATTGACAGATATTTGTACATTGTCTTTTGATCTTGTTTTTTCGGAACGTTTCCAGCCTAAATCTGAAAGAAACGGTTCTATGTCAAACAACAGTTGCGCTCTGTTTTGTTGAATCAACCGCAGACAGCCTTTGCTGAATTCATCCGTTATCCTTCCCGGAATAGCATAAACTTCCCTGCCATAATCGTTTGCAAAGAATGCCGTAGAAAGCGAACCTCCTTTTTCGGCACTTTCTATAACCACCGTAGCTTGCGTAAGTCCGGCAATAATCCGGTTTCGACGTAAAAACAACTCTGGAACCAAAGTGTTGAAGCCTGCATATTCGGTAAGAATTAATCCGTTTTGTTCCAGATCGTGGTAATGTTTTGTATGTGCTTTGGGATAATATTTCTTAAAACTCGTTCCCATTACCGCCACCGCAGGCAATTCATTTTTTCGTGCCAGATGATAAACATTTACATCCACACCATAAGCCATACCGCTGATTAAAGTGGGAGCATAAGGTTTGATTTTATCAATAAATTTTTCCATGGTTGATTTTCCATACGCTGTGATCTTCCGGGTACCCACAATAGCAATCGAAACACGGTCAAGCAATGATAAATCGCCTTTGTAAAAAAGTACAATCGGTGCATCGGCGCATTCTTTCAGGATTTTCGGATAATCATCGTCTAAAATTCCAACGGCTTTTATTTGGTTTTCTCTCATAAACAGAAGTTCTTCTTCAATCACTTTTACGTTTAAAGAATGTATAGCGGTTTCCAATCGCTTTTTTAATGCCGGGTTTTCGAGAGAATCAATGGATTGATTTTCATCAAAAACAGCATCAACAGATTTAAAATGTTCAGCAATTTTCCGGGCATTCAATACGCCAATACCATCGAGTGCCAATAATTTCAGGTAAGATGTTAAAGTTTGTGTTTCCATTTAATATTTGAATATCATCTGATTATAAATATAAATCATTTTTTTAACTTTGAAAAGCAGAAAGTATTCTTTGCTATAAAAGTAATCAACAGGTCTTGAAAATTGTTGATAACATTTGTGGATAAATTTCTTTAAGAATTACTGATTCATTATTTTTGCCTTATGATGATCGAGAAACATATTTCAGCTTTATTGTATCGTTACCAATGTGTAATGGTGCCCGGATTCGGAGCGTTTATTACCGAAACGGTTTCCGCACGTTATAATGAAACCAGCAACACCTTTGTTCCGCCCCGAAAAACTATTTTGTTTAACAGTTTGTTGCAGCAAAACGATGGTTTACTGGCAAATCATATTGCTCTGGAGGAACATATTTCTTTTGATGAAGCTCTTGGTTTGATCCGCGAACAAGTGATTCAGTGGAAACAAGCTTTGGACAAAAAGGAAACGGTTTACCTTAAGAACATTGGTGAATTATCGCTGAACGCTGACCAGAAAGTACTGTTTGAACCTGTAGGCTCCACCAATTATCTAACTTCATCTTTCGGATTGACTGCGGTTAACTCGACGGTTGTTTCGAGAAAAGAAAACACGCCTAAAATTATAACACTGCCAACCGAAAAACGAAGACCAAGATTGCAATGGTTGCGCTATGCTTCTGTGATTGTTGCTGCAATAGGTATGTATGGTTCATATTCGACATATCAGGAATTTGAAGTTTATAAAGAACAAAAATTAGCTGTTGAAAAAGAAGTCCAAAATCAATTGGAACAAAAATTGCAACAAGCAACCTTTGTCCTTGAAACACCAAAAATTGTAAAGGAAAAAATAGCCGAAGCAACTCAGGCTGATTTGAAATCGGAAAAACCGTTTCATATTGTTGCAGGCGCGTTTAGAACTGAAGCTAAAGCTCAGATTTTAACCGACCAGCTTAAAGAAAAAGGCTATGTAAATGCAAAGTTTTTATCAAAATCAAAACATCACATGCGTCACGTAGTTTATAACAGTTATGCAACTCAGGAAGAAGCCAGACAGGATTTGCGGCTGATTCACGACAAAGTCAACAAAGACGCCTGGATTTATATTGAAAACTAAACAAACAAAGAGGTCATTTTGATCTCTTTATTTATTCTATTCATTAATTCTCTATTCTTACAAGAAAAATAATGCAGCCTAAAACCCCAAAAGAATCCCTTACGGTGATGACCGACATTGTTTTGCCGGGAGAAACCAATCCTCTTAATAATTTATTTGGCGGAGAATTGCTGGCACGTATGGATCGCGCAGCAAGTATTACCGCACGCCGCCATTCGCGTAGAATCTGTGTGACGGCATCTGTCAACAACGTAGCTTTTAATAAAAGCATTCCTTTGGGAAGTGTAGTGACTATTGAGGCCAAAGTATCACGAACATTCCGGACGTCTATGGAAATATTTTTAGATGTCTGGATCGAAGACCGTGTATCGGGCAACCGGCAAAAGGCCAACGAAGCTATTTACACATTTGTTGCCGTAAATGAAACCGGAACGCCGATAGAAATTGCCGGAATAGTCCCTGAAACGGAAGAAGAAAAATCCCGATATGATGCAGCTTTGCGTCGGAAACAACTTAGTTTGGTATTGGCAGGAAAGATGAAACCGGCAGACGCCACCGAATTAAAGGCTTTGTTTCAAAACTAAAAAAGAGTGCGATTCGCACTCTTTTTTATCTGAAATTATTATTATCTGCTTCCTCTGGTCATACTCCCGCCGGAACTTCTTCCGCCACCTCCAACGGAACCACTACTTCTGCTTGAAGAGGGTGCCGAACTACGCATTGTAGGTGTTGAAGAACCTCTTGAAATAGTTGAAGGTGAGCTGCTTGGCTGACTGAAACTTCTGTTTGGCTGCGATGAAATTCGTGACGAACGCTCGATACGTGAACTTGCAGGAGCAGCTTGTCTCTGTGTTGAAATAGAACTGTTGTTTCTTATTGTACTATTATTATTGGTTGCTGCTCTGTTTGGTGTAACAGTTGCTCTGTTCGAGGGTGAGACAGCCTGGTTATTAGACCGTGCACGAGAAAACTCTTCACTTGAAACTCTTTGGCGTGCAGAACTTGAACGATTGTTTACCGCAGTACTTCTAGTGTTTAGATTACTGTTGTTGGTTCTGCTTATTCCTTCAGTTCTTGCCGCACTGTTATTAATTCTTGCATTGTTTGAAGAGCGCGATTCCAGATTGGAAACTCTTGAACTACGCGTTGTTTCTAAAGCTCTGCGGTTGGTCACATTTTCATTTCTGCTGGCAAAGGAGCGGTTTGGGCTTCGGCGTTCTAAGGTATTTCCACGAACATTGCTGTACATTCTGTCTGCACGAACCAAACGGCGGTTGTCTGTATAACTATATCTGTTTCGAGGATTTATGTGTGTATGTACATGTCGATGGTATCTGAATACCGGCATCGGACGCCAATAGCTATAATACGTTGGGTAATATCCCCAATACCAGGGCGAATAATACGGGCGGTAAGTTGCCAACCAAAACATATCAAAAAACACTGGTGTTGCATAATAATAGGGTTCATAGATATAGTTAGGACCATAAATATAGGAGTTTCCTACAATCTGTACGTGAACTGTTTTGTTTCTCTGACGCTCCATTTCAATAGTTGCTACATCCTGAAATTGATCTTGCCCTAAAACGGCCTGAATTACGATAATTCGAACATCTCCTTCTGCAATTTCAACTACTCTTAAATAATCAACATAATTATCGCCATTTAAGTCAAGGTTGGATATTTGTATAGATGGATCGTTGAGACGACGCTCAAAATCCTCCAGATCTTTAGATTCTCCAAAAATAGATGCTACTGCTTGTAAATCAAGATTGTCGGAAATATCATAATTCTGAGCTACAACGGTTGCATTACCTCCGTTGTTTTGTGCATTGCCAACCGTTGCGGTTAACATTGCTATTGCTATAAATGCGAATTTGAATATTTTCATTATCAATGGATTTAGTTGTTATAATTCTAACATTGAAATATCAAGTACTGTGCCAAAGAAGTAATTCATAAAAAAAGACCTCTTTTTCGAGGTCTTTTTATAGTGTTGTTCTGATATTATTTTTGAATAATAAAGAATTCTGAACGACGGTTGATTGCGTGCTGTTCTTCCGTACACTCATCACCACAGTCAATTTTTGGTTGGCTTTCTCCGTATCCGCGCGCTTCTAAGCGTGAAGCATCAATTCCTTTGGAGATTACGTATTGTCTTGTTGATTTGGCACGTTGATCAGATAGTCTTAAATTATAAACATCGCTACCTCTGTTATCGGTATGAGCTTCAATCTTAATTCTCATTGCCGGATTACGTTGCATGATCTGAACTAATTTGTTCAATTCAAATGCTCCTTGTTGTGTAATATTTGATTTATCAAATTCAAAATAAATATCTCCTAAAATAATTTTATCTTTATCGACAATGATCATTTCAATAGGACGCAATGCTACATCTACAGGATATTTTCCGTGTCCCCATTTTTGTAATTCTACTTCTCTTCCGATGTAACCTTCTGCTTCCACTTGTAAAGCAAATACCTTGTTACAATCGGTTTCATATCTTACAATACCATAAGAATCTGAAAAGCGGGTTTCGATGATGTTTTTATCGTAATCCAAAATAGCAACCTCAGCATCTTTCAGAATTGCGCCTGTTTTTTCGTCTGTTACTGTAATCACTAATTCTGTCACACATACCGGACGAACTTTGTAGATATCATCGCGGTTTACACGGTTCGTAGATAAGAAACCAACTTCTTTATCAATATAATAAGACAAATGGAAGTCATCTTTTGCCGTGTTGATCGGATCGCCGATGTTACGGACTTTTGCATTCGGATCGGTTAAATCAAACATATACAAATCCATTCCCCCAAAACCTTTATGGGCATCAGAAGAGAAAATCAACTTTCCGTCTTCAGAAATAAAAGGGAACGATTCGCGTCCTTCAGTATTTACGATAGTACCCATATTTTCAGGTTCTCCGTACGTTCCGTCTTCATGCAAATCTACACGCCAAATATCCATATCTCCGACTGTTCCGGGCATATCTGAAGCAAAATACAAGGTTTTCCCATCAGGGGTCACCGCAGGATTACTCACCATATATTCTTTTGAGTTGAATGGAACAGGTTCAATGTCTTTCCATTTTTTTCCACTGTATTTTGCTCGATAAACACTTACTTTACCTTTTTTCAATCGGTTTTTCTTATCTCTTTCAAACTTTCCTCCCCGGAAACTTTCACTGGCAAAAAACATTGTTTGTCCGTCTTTGGTAATTGTTACCGGCCCGTCGTGATGTTTAGTATTTAACTCGTCAACCGGTTTGATGTCTTTAAATTTTTCTTCGTCAGCTATGTAAGATGCGGAATAAACGTTAAGGAAAGGTTGGTTGTCCCAGCCGTATTTTCTTTTAGATTCGTCACGCGCAGAAGCAAAATACAATATATTGTCTTCGTGGGTTAATATCCCTCCAAAGTCTGAAAACTGTGAGTGGTTCATTCTACTGTCTTCAAAAGTAAACAAAGCTTCCTGACTACGTAGAGCTGGAATATAATCAGGGTCTTGTAAAAATTGAATAGAGCGTGAGTCTTCCGGTCTTAAGTCTGCAAATATTTTCATTATTTTATTAGAAGAATCGTATCTTCCACTTGCTTTCAGCATCTGTGCATATTTAAAGTATACTTCGGGATCCTGATTGGCATTGCCTTCTATGGCTTTGGCATACCATTTTGCAGATTCAACGGTATTGAAAATATGATAATAACTTTCTGCCAGCTGCAGCATTACATAATTATCCGTTTTTTCACCGCGTACTAATTTGGTGTAGTGGTCAATCGCATCCACGTACTCAAACCTTTTAAAAAGCTCATCAGCGTGTTTCAATCGTTCCTGCGGATTGTGAATGTAAGCAGTGTTGGGTTGTGCCTGTGCAGTATATAAGGTTCCTAATAATAATAATGATAGGTATATTTTTTTCATAATGTATATTTACTAAATTAGAAATAACGTGGAGAAGCGTGAGTCTTTTTCTTATAGAAAATATCAAATAAGACAAATACTTCATGAGAACCATTGGTGTAAGGAGCTAAATCTGATGTTATGAAATCGTATGCATAACCTACTCGCAATTTATTGGTAACTCTGTAATTTACCATAGCTCCGAATGAATCCTGAAGGCGGTAAGTAACACCAAATTCAAGTTTTTCACTATATAGAGCATTTAATGACAAATCTGCGGAAATCGGTGATTCAACAGCCATTTTCAACATAGTTGACGGCTTCAGTTTCCAATCGTAGTTTAAGTCAAATACATAACCTCCCGTTAAGAACATGTGTGCTACGTCGGTTCCGAATTTCTGATTGTTTTTTTCAATATAGGTATTTTTAAAAAAGTTTGGAATACTAAAACCAACATAATACTTATTGGTAAAATAGAACGCTCCTGCTCCAATATTGAACATCGATTCACTGGTATCTTCGGCAAAGGCAGGGTCACTTTGATGAGGTAATGTATTGTTAATATCAGTAAACAAACCAATCTTTTGCATGGTCATACCACCTTTAACACCTAATGCCAAGCTATGCCCTTGTCCCAGACGAATGGTGTAAGATACATCGGCAAGTACACTGTTTTGGGTAACAGGTCCGATATTGTCATTGATAAAAGAAACCCCTACTCCGATATTTTTTGCTACGGGTGTGTGCAAAAAGGCAGTTGCCGTTTTAGGTGCACCGTTAATTCCTTGCCATTGCGTCCTGTACAAAAGACCCGTGGACATATACTCGTTTATACCTGCATACGCAGGGTTAAGTACACTCTGATTATACATATATTGCGTATAATGAGGATCTTGCTGTGAAAATCCTTTAAACGTACCAATCAGGACACAGGCTACCGCAACAATACTTTTATTTATTCTCATAAGACTGAATTTATATTACAAATATATTCTATTTTTACTTTTATAGCGTGATTTTTCCTATTAAACTAACTTGCTGTTTTAAAGCCCGCTGTTAAGAAAATACTAAAATACTAATATTAATTTAATATCGTCTAAAAATTTCTTCAATATTAAAAAAAAAATACTTCCCGACAAATTTTATAAGGGAAAAATATGCTCTAAATTTAGTAAATTTGTACCAATATAAATGATAATATCCATTGAATGTTAGAAAAAGAAATCATAACGTATGAGAAAGCCGTTTTAGTCGGAATTATTACTCAAAGTCAATCGGAAGATAAACTGAATGAATATTTAGATGAACTTGCCTTTTTGACTCAGACGGCGGGTGGGGAAGTTATTAGACGTTTTACGCAAAAAATGGATAAACCGAATCCAAAAACATTTGTTGGTACAGGAAAATTAGATGAAATTGACGGTTATATTAAAGAGCACAATATAGATACAGTGATTTTTGATGATGAATTGTCTCCTGCCCAGCAACGTAATTTATCAAAACTGTTGGATTGTAAAGTTCTAGATCGAACCAATCTTATTTTGGATATTTTTGCACAACGTGCACAGACCTCTTATGCCAGAACACAAGTAGAATTGGCTCAGTTTGAATATTTACTACCAAGATTGACAGGTATGTGGACACACCTGGAGCGGCAACGGGGAGGTATTGGAATGCGCGGACCTGGTGAAACAGAAATTGAAACGGATCGGCGTATTGTCCGGGATCGTATTGCTCTTTTGAAAGAAAAGCTCCGAACCATTGACAGGCAAATGGCAGTTCAGAGAAGCAATAGGGGAGCGTTGGTTCGCGTAGCTTTAGTAGGCTACACCAATGTAGGAAAATCTACATTAATGAATGCTTTAGGTAAAAGTGAAGTTTTTGTTGAAAATATATTATTTGCGACTTTGGATACCACGGTGCGAAAGGTAGTTATTAAGAACCTTCCTTTTTTGCTTTCGGATACCGTAGGTTTTATTCGAAAGCTACCCACTCAGTTGGTAGAATCTTTTAAATCTACGTTAGATGAAGTTCGGGAAGCTGATTTATTGTTGCATGTAGTAGATATTTCTCATCCCGATTTTGAAGATCATATTGAATCGGTACATCATATTTTAAAAGAAATCAAAAGTGATGATAAACAGGTCTTAATGGTTTTTAATAAAATAGACAGGTATCAGCCTCAGCCTTTTGATGAGGAAGATTTGATGATTGAAAGAAGTTCTAAACACTATTCCATCGAAGAATGGAAAAAGACCTGGATGAGTAAAGTGGGATCAGACAATACGGTGTTTATATCAGCTACAGAAAAGGAAAACTTCGAAGAATTGCGTCAGAAAGTCTATGAAGCAGTAAGACAGATTCATATTACCAGATTTCCGTATAA
>DATGMY010000230.1:0-2784 GCA_035307005.1 Flavobacterium sp.
AAAAATTTTGGAAATAGGTACGGGATCCGGATATCAAACGGCGGTTTTGTGTAAAATGGGCGCTAAAGTGTTTACGGTTGAACGTCAGAACGAATTGTACCGTAAAACATCTGTTTTATTGCCAAAATTAGGTTACAGACCTAGATTAGTCCGGTATGGTGATGGCTATAAAGGATTGCCGGCTGACGCTCCCTTTGACGGAATTATTGTAACAGCAGGAGCTCCATTTGTTCCGCAACCGCTTATGGCTCAGTTGAAGACGGGAGGCAGGTTGGTTATTCCTGTAGGCGAAGACAAACAGATTATGACTTTGCTGATTCGTACGTCGGAAACGCATTTTGAACAACACGAATTTGGAGATTTTCGATTTGTGCCGATGTTGGAGGATAAGAGTTTGTAACCTATGGGCTTTCTTCCATAGTGGTTAATTATGATGCTCTTTATCACAGTAAATGTTTTTATATGTTAAAACACTTATTTTGTCAACAGTCTTTTTGCACTGTCGGAAGTCACAATAAGTCCGGTAGTCATCATAATTATATCTTTTATGACTAGTCTTCCAGCATTTGAGAGGTACGGAAAGCCCCCCATCCAGACCATCACAATGAATATCGCTATTCTTGCAAAGTTGATAAATTGTGAGTGACTGTTTGTTAAAAAAGTAATCAGGTTTTTTTATTATTTCTTTAAATTAGATTCATAAATGTTTACCCAATCTTCCACGCTCATTTTTTGCATTAATTCGCCTATGAGCTTGTATGGAATTTCATCCAGTTTTTTAAAGCGGACACAACTTTTCCCCATATCCAGTTTTTGTTTACTGTGTTTAGGATATTCACTTACAAACCAATTCAGTAATTCAGGATTGGAATAAATGCCCATGTGATAGAAATTAATAGAATTTTTTTGTGAAGCAATTCCTGCAAAAGGCAAAGGTTCAATAGGTTTGCAATGATAACCTGCTGGATAAACAGAATGAGGAACCACGTATCCTAATCCGCCATAACTGATGGCTGCTTCAAAACCTTTAGGAAGATTTTTTACAATGATTTCATGTAGTTTGTTAAAAGCAGTTGCTCTATCCTCTGGTACGTTTGCCAAAATTTCTTCTACGGTAGTTCCGTTGGCTTTCATTTTTTTAAATTTAGAAATCGGTTTATTTCACTTAAATTCTCGCATTACATTCTCCCTATTTTTGCTAAATAAAACAGATTTATAATAAATACAAATTTAGTGAATTTGATTTGAACCTCTTCTTAATTTATTGTTTTCGGAAAAGGAAATTTTAAAAAACGCCAAGACTAATCAGATTTATTCTCTTTGACGAAGAAGTACCAACTTTTTTGAAACTTTTAATGAGATACATTTCCAAATTCATCTTCAAAAGGCTATTTTTGGGAATGTTTTTATTTATGAGGTCTTATGAACAAAATTTTTCTGATATTACTTGTTATTCCCTTCAGTGTTTTTGCACAACCAAAATATAAAAAATCGCCCTCGCAACAGTGGGCAGACAGCGTTTATCAAACAATGACTTTTAATGAAAAAGTAGGGCAGCTTTTTATGGTTGCTGCTTATTCCAATAAAGATCAGCAACACGTACGCAAGTTAGAACGCTTAGTAGAAGATCATCACATTGGCGGTGTTATATTTTTTCAGGGAGGACCTTATCGTCAGGTGCGTATTACCAATAATTTACAGTCCAGATCAAAGATTCCGATGTTTGTAGGAATTGATGCGGAATGGGGGTTGGGAATGCGTTTGGATTCTACGTACAATTATCCGTGGAATATGACTTTGGGAGCGATTCAAGACAACAAACTGATTGAAAAAATGGGAGCACAAATGGCACAGCAGGCAAAACGCCTCGGAATTCATTTTATGTTTGCTCCGGTGGTTGATATCAACATTAATGCAAAAAATCCGGTGATTGGAAATCGAAGTTTTGGTGAGAACAAGGAAAATGTAACTCAAAAAGCCATTGCTTTGATGAAAGGGATGCAAAAAAACGGCGTTTATGCCACAGCAAAACATTTTCCCGGACACGGAGATACTTCAGCCGATTCGCATTATACGTTACCATTGATTAATTTTGATAAAAGACGCCTTCATTCGATAGAATTATATCCTTATAAAAAAATGTTTTCCGAAGGGCTGGCTTCTGTAATGGTAGCTCATTTGGAAGTTCCGGCATTGGAACCGCAAAAAGGTGTACCGTCGTCCTTATCGTACAAAACCATTACGGATTTATTGAAAAACGAACTCAACTTTGAAGGATTGATTTTTACCGACGCTCTGAATATGAAAGGAGCATCGAATTACAGAGCTCCCGGAGAGATTGACCTCGCAGCATTTTTGGCAGGAAACGATGTATTACTTTTCGCAGAAGATGTACCCAAAGCCATCGAAAAATTTAACGAAGCATTGGAAAACAAAACATTGACCGAAGAGCGTCTGGAATATTCTGTAAAGAAAATTTTAAAATATAAATACGAAACAGGATTGAGTAAATTCAAGGAAATTGATCTGAGAAATCTTTCTGCGGATTTGAATCAAGCGGCATTTGATGATTTGAGTTTTGAACTGTATAAAAATATTGTAACTGTAGTCAAGAGTAAAGATGGCTTTTTACCGCTGAAACCGAGTGAACGTATTGCTTACGTAAAATTGGGGGACGATGCCAATGCGGATTTTATTCAAGCGATGCAGCGTTATGGAACTTTTACTGTTTTTTCGCAAAATGAGGTAGAAGATTACATTCAGGATTTAAAACCGTTTGACAAA
>DATGMY010000231.1:0-4181 GCA_035307005.1 Flavobacterium sp.
TTTAGGCTATAAAACCGCCAAAAGGCGCATTGCAATGGAACTAAGAGATATGATAACTGCGATTCTAATTGTATTCGCAGGTGGTGACCCTGCCAAAGTTTTCAAAACATAATGGTCGGAATTTCTTCCGACCATGACTAAGCTTATGAGGCTCCTTATTTAGTTTTGAAAAGTTATGAAATTAAACGGGTCTTTCTTCACGCATTTGGTACTTTTGGAATAATTCAGTATAAAATCCACCGTGCTGCGTTTGGGCAATAATTTCGTTGGCTGCGTACTGTCTTTTTTGTAATTTTTTATCATATAAATTTACTTTGATTTTTATATAATAACGCAGCAAATAATTATTTATTGTGAGTCATTTAAAATAATTTGTTTTTGATGTATCATTTTACGAAGGTTAATAATGGCATAACGCATCCGCCCCAGAGCAGTATTAATACTCATTCCGGTTGATTCAGCAATTTCTTTAAAGCTCAGATCGTCATAAAGACGCAAACGAATGATTTCCTGCTGCTCTTCGGGCAACCGCAAGATCAGTATGTTCAAATCATCTTCAATCTGTTCGGCAATCATCCGTGTTTCAATATTCATTTCCGAATCAATGAAAGTATTAAAAATAGAATATTCTTCCTGATCGCGTTGAAACTGTACTTTATTTGCTTTGCGGAAATAATCAATGACCAGATTATGGGCAATACGCATTACCCACGGAAGAAACTTTCCTTCTTCGTTATAACTGTCTCTTCTGATGGTATTGATTACTTTGATAAAAGTTTCCTGAAAAATATCATCAGCAAGAGCCCGGTCCTTTACTTTAGAAAAGATAAAACTGAAGATACGTGCCTGGTGACGTTCGATTAATTGTGCTAAAGCCCACTCGTTTCCGGATGCGTATTCACGAACTAATACGGCATCCGGCAAAATTACTTTTGCCATCTCACTTATGTTTTTTATGTTTTTACTATAAGTACAGATATTTTATAGGCTTCTTTTTTTGTAGTTATGGAACAAATATATAAAAAAATCTTTTTCTTAAAGAAAACTTAAAGAAAATATTAATTTTTTTTTAGAGGATTGTATTGCTGCAACAAAGAGTATTTGATGAATAATTTGTAAATTTGTAGTTATTTTATCAAAATGAAAAAAACAGATTTTTCTACTATAGATCCCAAGAGAAATATCATTATAAAAGGAGCGCATCTCCACAACCTGAAGCATATAGATGTTGCCATTCCACGAAACAAAATGGTGGTTATTACGGGTTTGTCGGGTTCCGGAAAATCCAGCCTGGCATTCGATACGCTTTATGCGGAAGGGCAACGGCGTTATGTTGAAAGTTTATCGTCTTATGCACGGCAGTTCCTCGGGCGTATCAATAAACCCAAAGTGGAATACATCAAAGGAATTGCTCCGGCAGTTGCGATTGAACAGAAAGTTAATACAACTAATGCCCGATCTACGGTGGGTACATCTACAGAGATTTATGATTATCTGAAACTTCTTTATGCCCGCATTGGGCGGACTTATTCTCCGGTTTCAGGAAAAGAAGTAAAGAAGGATACGGTAAGTGATGTGATTGATGCAGTTAAAAATTTTGATGAAGCATCAAAATGGTTGCTTTTGGCTCCGATGTATGATATTGAAGAAAGAACGCTTATTGATCAGTTAAAAATTGCACTTCAACAAGGTTTTGCTCGTCTGTTTTACCAAAATGAAACACGTAGAATAGATGAATTTATCGAAGAATTTTCCCAAAAGAAACTTTCTGCCCAAAACGTTCAGCTGATCATTGACCGTTTGGTGGTGCGACACGAAGAAGATTTTTATAACCGGTTGTCCGACGCTGTTAATACAGCCTTTTTTGAAGGAAAAGGCGTGTTGCATCTTTATGAATTAGGAACGGGTAATCAATTGGAATTCAATAATAAGTTTGAAATGGACGGAATTATTTTTCTTGAACCCAATATTCACTTATTTAGTTTTAATAATCCATACGGGGCTTGTCCAAAATGCGACGGATTTGGCACAACCATTGGAATTGACGAGGAATTGGTCATTCCCAATTCAGCACTTTCTATTTATGAAAACGCTGTTTTTCCCTGGCGCAGCGAAAGTATGTCGTGGTATCGTGATCAACTGGTTAACAATTCACATAAATTTGATTTTCCTATTCATAAACCCTATTATGAATTATCGGACAGCCAAAAACAATTAATTTGGGAAGGGAATAACTATTTTACCGGATTAAATGATTTTTTTAAGGATTTAGAGGAAAATAATTACAAAATTCAAAACAGGGTAATGCTTTCGCGTTATCGGGGAAAAACCAAATGTACGGCTTGTTTTGGGAAACGTTTGCGTACGGAAGCCAATTATGTAAAAGTAGGAGGGAAAACGATTTCTGATTTGGTAGATTTACCCATTGATGAAGCCCGTGATTTCTTTAAAACGATTGAATTGACTGATTTTGAAGGAAATGTTGCCAAAAGATTGTTATTGGAAATCAATAATCGTCTGCAGTTTTTGAGCGATGTGGGATTGGATTATCTGACATTGAACCGGCGCTCTTCAACTCTTTCGGGAGGTGAATCGCAACGGATTAACTTAGCTACATCTTTGGGAAGCAGCTTGGTAGGTTCTGTGTATATTCTAGATGAACCAAGCATTGGTTTGCATTCTAAGGATTCTGAAAAACTGATTGGTGTGCTTCAGAATTTACGCGATCTGGGCAACACTGTTATTGTTGTGGAACACGATGAAGATGTGATGAGAGCTGCGGATGAAATCATTGATATTGGACCGGAAGCAGGCGTTCATGGTGGAGAATTGGTAGCTCAGGGAACTTTTGATGAAATCATAAAAGCCGATACACTGACTGCCCATTATTTAAATGGAACACTTAAAATCAAAGTTCCTGAAAAACGCCGTCCGGTAAAAAATTACATTGAAGTCAAAGGAGCACGGGAAAATAATTTAAAAAATATCGATGTTGTTTTTCCGTTGGATTGCCTCACAATGATTTCGGGAGTTTCGGGAAGTGGAAAATCTACATTGGTTAAAAAGATTCTGTACCCGGCATTGCAAAAACAGTTGACAGGATTGGGAGAAAAAGCCGGACAGTTTAGAGAGTTGACCGGTTCATATTCACATATCAAACACATCGAATACATCGATCAAAATCCAATTGGGAAGAGTTCAAGATCTAATCCTATTTCGTATATCAAAGCTTATGATGATATCCGGGATTTGTTTTCCAAACAACAACTTTCAAAAATTAGAAATTACCAACCCAAGCATTTTTCTTTTAATGTGGACGGCGGTCGATGCGAAGTTTGTAAAGGCGATGGAACCATCACGGTAGAAATGCAGTTTATGGCAGATGTTCATCTGGAATGCGAAACTTGTAAAGGGAAACGTTTTAAGAAAGAAGTACTCGAAGTGCAGTTTCACGAGAAAAATATTTTTGATATTTTAAACCTTACGGTTGATGAAGCAATGGATTTTTTCACGGAACACAAACAAGACAAAATCACGCAAAAGATACAATCATTGCAAGATGTAGGTTTGGGGTATGTAAAGTTAGGTCAGGCGTCGTCCACCTTGTCGGGAGGGGAGGCACAGCGTGTAAAGCTGGCAACCTTTTTAGGCAAAGGAGCCGTCAAAGAACGCGCTTTGTTTATCTTTGATGAACCTACCACGGGCTTGCATTTTCACGATATTCAAAAGTTGTTGCAATCGTTTCAGGCACTGATAGAAAAAGGTCACTCCATCATTGTTATTGAACACAATTTAGACATGATCAAATGCGCAGATTACGTCATCGATATCGGACCGGGCGGTGGAAAAAACGGCGGTATGCTTGTGGCGACAGGAACTCCGGAAGAAATTGTAAAGAATAAAAAATCGATTACAGGACAATATTTAAAAGAGAAATTGAAAAAATAAAACCAATGAAGCTCCTTTTAAAAGGAGCTTCATTGGTTTCATTCGTTAGTTGAAACTATGCACTTTAAGTGTAAGACTTTTAGTTTCTAAAAATTTTGCCACGGATTAAAGGATTTTTAGGATTATAAAAAATCTGTGTAAATCCTTTAATCCGTGGTTTTTTTTCAATCAGACTTTCAGTCTGAAATCAAACCTATGGACTTTCAGTCCATAGTGGTTTAGTTGTTTTATTA
>DATGMY010000232.1:0-3004 GCA_035307005.1 Flavobacterium sp.
GAAGCTTCTGTACCGCTGCCCGATCTGGAATCCGGATCATACGTTACGTGAATTTCCGTGATGTTGCCGTTTTCGTCTTTTACCACGCTTTCTCCTTTAATGATGTATGCGTTTTTTAAACGAACTTCTTTGCCTAAGGTCAATCGGAAGAATTTTCTGTTGGCTTCTTCTAAAAAATCCTCTCTTTCGATCCACAATTCTTTCGAAAAAGGAACTTTTCTAAAAGTCAATTCTTCTGCTTCCGGATTATTTTCTGCATCTAACCATTCTTCTTGTCCTTCAGGATAATTGGTTATTACCAATTTCACAGGATCCAAAACCGCCATTACCCGGTCGGTAATTTTATTTAGATCTTCACGAACGCAAAATTCCAATAATGAAACATCAATTAAATTGGTACGTTTGGCAATTCCAATCGTATCAGCAAAATTCCGGATTGCTGTTGGGGTATAACCTCTGCGGCGCATACCGGAAATAGTACTCATTCGGGGATCGTCCCAGCCGGTAACATGTTTTTCATTGACCAACTGCAGCAATTTCCGTTTGGAAACAACAGTATGCGACAGATTTCTGCGGGCAAACTCTCGTTGTTTCGGGCGAACTTTATTTTCATCGTAAATCTGATCTAAAAACCAGTCATATAATTCACGATGCGGTAAAAATTCCAAAGTACACAATGAATGTGTGATTTGTTCGATATAATCGCTTTCTCCGTGTGCCCAGTCATACATTGGATAAATATGCCATTCATTGCCCGTTCTGTGGTGCGACGCATTGATCACACGGTACATAATCGGGTCACGCATCAGCATATTGGGCGATGCCATATCTATTTTTGCCCGTAAAATATAGGCTCCTTCTTCAAATTCGCCGTTTTTCATTCGTTCGAATAAATCCAAATTTTCTTCGATGGAACGGTCGCGGTTTGGAGAATTTGTGCCAGGTTCTGTCGGTGTTCCTTTTTGTTTGGCAATTTCTTCAGGCGATAAGTCATCTACATACGCTTTTCCTTTTTTGATCAGTTCCACAGCCCAATCATACAACTGCTGGAAATAATCTGAAGCATATACTTCTTTGTCCCATTGAAAACCAAGCCATTCCACATCTTTTTTAATAGCATCCACAAATTCCTGTTCTTCTTTGGTAGGATTGGTATCGTCAAAACGTAAGTTTACAGGTGCATTATAACTCAACCCTAAACCAAAGTTCAGACAAATAGAAGAAGCATGCCCAATGTGCAGATAGCCGTTAGGTTCGGGTGGGAAACGAAAACGTAATTTATTGGGAGACAAACCAGCGGCTAAATCTTCTTCGATGATTTGTTCTATGAAATTCAATGATTTTTCTTTTGTTGACATATTCCTGAATTAAAAACACAAATTTATTAAAAATACTTCATTATCACAGCACTGAAGTTGTTTTAAAATTTGGTAAATTTACCGTTTGAACAAACAAAATTATGGGAATAATTCGATTGAAAAATATTCGGGTCTTTGCCAATCACGGATGCTTGGTAGAAGAAAAGAAAATAGGTTCAGACTACCGGGTGGATTTGGAGATAAAAGCCGACTTAAGAAAATCAGCCACTACGGATGAATTGGCAGATACCGTTGATTACGTCCATCTCAACCGTATTGTGGTAGAAGAAATGGCAGTACGTTCCAAATTGTTAGAACATGTTGCCCGGCGTATTATCCTCAGAATTTTTGAAGAATTGCCAATGGTTTCAAAGGTTTTGCTGGAAGTTTCGAAAATAAACCCACCTATTGGAGGTGATGTTGAGCAGGTTACCATTGCGATGGAAGAGTATCGCGCATAAATTTTGGGTTTGGAGTTTTGAAATATAAATTTTTGTAGTAGATTTGCAAACACAAATGTACAAGGCATCTTGGCCGAGTGGCTAGGCAACGGTCTGCAAAACCGTGTACAGCGGTTCGAATCCGCTAGATGCCTCTAAAAAAACCTTCACTAACCTGAAGGTTTTTTTGTTTTGCTTCTTCGCAGATTTTTTCAAATGATTATATTTACATAAAATTCATTTAAAATGAGAAAAATCGCGTTATTGTTTTTAGTTGTTTTTGTAACGATTAGTTGCTCTTCAGATGCTTTGTCCGTAAAAAAAGCAACATCACTCATCAATGATTTTACCCGTCAGCACCCTGTTTATGAGAGTGAAAGTATCCATCTTGGTGAACGTAAACTGCGTATTCAAAAAGATAAAGAAGAAATAGACGCTTTGAAAAAATTAGAAAGCGAAAGTTTTATTTCTTTGAAAACAAATGAATTACGTAAAAAATTATGGTCCAAAGATTCGATTTGGGATGTGACCATTACATTAACTTCCGATGCCTCAAAATACGTCATTGACCAAAGAAAAAACAAAGCTGAGGTTAAAACCTATCTGTTTACCATACAGGAAAAATCGGATGTAGCTTTGAAATTGAACACCAAAACCAAAGCTACTGCCAAAGCCAAATTGATTAAAGAACCTACTCCGTTTGCTGCATTGAGCAAAGACCGAAATCCTCACTCTGAGTTTATTACACGTGATTTTACCTTGAAATTCAGAAAAGAAACAGGATGGTATGTTCAAAAGTAAAGGGGCTTTTTGAATAACTCTTAGATTTTTTTATATATTTGAGTGTTAAGAATATTAACATCTCTGTTGAATCAATAAAATCAGTATATGGGAATTTTTGCTAAAAAATCTATTCAATCTTTGTTGAAAGAATCTAATGAACAAGGAGAGGGAGCGTTAAAGAAAACATTGGGGGCTTACGGCTTGGTTGCGTTGGGAATCGGTGCCATTATTGGAGCCGGCTTGTTTTCTCTCACGGGAATCGCTGCTGCTGAAAACGCCGGACCGGCGGTAACGATTTCTTTTATCGTAGCGGCTATTGGTTGTGCATTTGCAGGGCTCTGTTATGCTGAGTTTGCTTCAATGATTCCTGTTGCCGGTAGTGCTTATACGTATTCTTATGCCACTATGGGCGAGTTCATTGCC
>DATGMY010000233.1:0-6341 GCA_035307005.1 Flavobacterium sp.
CCGGGAGTTTATTCATTAAAAAGTTTTTTTTATCCGAAGTTACCTTCTACATATCGTTGGGTCAATTCCTGTTGCGGATTTTCAAAAATCTGGTTGGTTTCGCCAAATTCGATCAATTCACCCAGATACATAAACCCGGTATAATCGGCAGTTCTTATGGCTTGCTGCATATTGTGGGTTACAATCACAATGGTGTAATCCTTTTTAAGGCGCATAATCAACTCTTCGATCTTTGCGGTACTAATAGGGTCTAATGCCGAACAAGGCTCGTCCATCAAAATCACATCGGGACTAATGGCGATGGCGCGTGCTATACACAACCGTTGTTGTTGACCTCCGGACAATTCCAGGGCACTGCGGTTGAGACTGTCTTTTAATTCATCCCACAAATAACAATCGGAAAGAGCTTCCTGTACCGAAAATTTCACATCTGTTTTCTTATCCAAACCGTTAATTTTCAATCCGTAAGCTATGTTGTTGAAAATTGATTTTGGAAAAGGGTTGGGACGTTGAAAAACCATTCCAATTTTTCTTCTGATAGCTGTAACATCCTGATTAGAAGCCATAATATTTTCGCCGTCAAGCAAAATATCTCCGGTGATTTTTGCATCCGGATTCAAATCGTGCATCCGGTTGATTGCCCGCAGCAATGTAGATTTTCCGCATCCGGAAGGTCCGATTAAGGCTACCACCGAATTTTTCGGGATGTTCATATCTATTCCTTTCAAGATCTGCTTGTCTCCAAAACTCAGTTTCAGATCTTTGATTTCAATTTTGTTCTCCATTTCTTATTTTACTAATTCTTTAGTATATTTTTTTCGGATAATAAACGCAATGATATTGAGTATTATTATCAGTAACAACAACACCAAAGCTGTTCCATAAGCCAAAGGACGTACTTGTTCAATTGCGTGGTGCTGTGTGGCAAGGATATATAAATGATAAGGCAATGCCATAAATTCACTGTTGAGCGTATCGGGCGGAAAACGAAGATAAAACGTTACTCCTGTAAACAGAATCGGAGCGGTTTCTCCGGCTGCTCTCGACAAACCTAAAATACTACCTGTGGTAATACCGGGAATTGCAGAAGGCAATACGATTGTTTTAATGGCTTCCCATTTGGTAGCACCCAATGCCAATGCTCCTTCGCGATGTGAATGAGGAACGGAACGCAAGGCTTCTTCGGTGGACGTAATAATATAAGGAAGCGTCATCAGACCTAAAGTCAATCCGGAAGAAACCACAGAACTTCCCAAATGCAATGCTTCTACAAATAAAGCTACGCCAAATAATCCGTAAATAATAGAAGGAACTCCTGCTAAATTCCGTATCGAAGCACGAAGGATTTTTGTTAACATATTTTCTTTGGCATATTCGTTCAGGTAAACCGCAGCAGCTACGCCCACCGGAATACTGAATACAGCAGTAATAATCGTTACCATAACCGTTCCTGCCAAAGCGGGATAAATCCCCCCCTCGGTCATCCCCTTTCTTGGAATATTGAAAATAAAATCCCAACTCAAAACTCCGATACCTTTATAAAAGATATCAAACAACACCATAAAGATAAAGGCAAGCACAATAAGCGTACACAACACCAATGATTGCAGCCCTAAAAAAGCGGTGATTTTTTTATTTGCTATACTCATCAGATTTTATATCTAAATTTAGAAGCTACCCATTCGGATAAGAAGTTGATAAACAAGCTTATGATAAACAAAAGCAATCCCAAGACAAACAAAGCGTAATAGTGGGGAGAGTCAAACGGCACTTCTCCTAATTCTATGGCTATTGTTGCCGTAAGTGTTCGTACCGGATCAAAAAGGCTGTCGGGCATTGCGGTGGCATTCCCTGTTACCATCAAAACGGTCATCGTTTCTCCGATAGCTCTTCCAAATCCTAAAATACAGGCGGCAATAATTCCCGAACCTGCTGCCGGCAATACAACTTTCAATATACTTACCCATTTGTTTCCGCCCAAGGCATACGATGCTTCTCTAAACGATTGGGGAACCGACCGCAAGGCATCTTCTGAAACGCTGACAATAGTTGGCAAAGACATAAAAGCTAAAAGAATAGCTCCGTTGAGTGCGTTAAAACCGTTGCTCAGCCCAAATGTTTTGGCAATAAACGGTCCGATTAAAACAATTCCGATAAAACCGATGGCTACAGATGGTACGCCCGCTAATATTTCGATAATCGGTTTGATGATTCCTCTGAGTCTGCGCGATGCGATTTCTGATAAGAACACGGCTACACCAACTCCCAACGGTATGGCAATAGCCATTGCCACAACTGTTACCAAAACGGAACTCCACAACAATTGCAACAAACCATACGAAGGTTCGCCGTGAGCCGACGGATTCCAATAAATATTAAAAAAAGAAGAAGCCGGTATGGAAACAAATGCTTTGAGTGTGTTTGAAAACAATAAGTAAAGAATACCTAACAAGACTATGATAGTAAAATACCCCATCAACGTTAGCCCCCATCGCATCAATTTATCCTGAAGCAGTCTGCTATTCATCAGTAGTAAGTTTTTTAATGATTGCTTGTGTGTTTACTGGATAAAACCCATTGGATTCGATGATTTCCTGTCCTTCCGGCGAGAATTGATAAAGGAGAAATTCCAACAACTTTCCTTCAGGTTTTCCGTTGGTATATTGCATCAACGGGCGGGTAATGGCGTAATTTCCTGAAACCACATTGCTTTTATCTAACGGAGAATAAGCCGTTGTGTTTTCATCTTTTTGAATTTCGACCACTTTCAAACCACCTCTCACTTTTTCATCAAGATACCCGGCACTTACATATCCAACCCCTGTTTTGTCGGCACGGACAGCTTCCACAATTTGTGCGGTTCCGCTCATTCCGATCATCGACTGATCGTATTCTGCTTTTACAATAAATTCTCTGAAAAATATATAGGTTCCGGAGCTGCTTTGGCGTCCGTACAACATAATCTTTTCGTCGTTGCCGCCCAACTCTTTCCAGTTGCTGATTTCACCGCTGTAGATTTTTCCCAATTGCTCTAAAGTAAGGCTTTGTATAGGATTGCTTTCATTAAGAATGATGGCAAGAACGTCCTGAGCAAAGATAATTTCGTAAGGATGAACCCCGCGTTCTTTTGCAATGGTGATTTCCTCATCGGTAATCGCTCGTGAAGAATTGGCAATATCCGTTTTATTATTGATCAATGCCGCAATTCCGGCACCGGATCCGCCTCCTGTAACTCCCACAGAAACAAGGCTGTCCTGATCCATAAAGTTCTCCGCAATGGACTGAACCAGATTTACTTCCGAATCAGAACCTCTGACTCTAAGTGCTACATATTTACTTTCATTGGAAAAACAAGAAACTAAAACAACAATTGAAGCAATAATTACAATAGTGAAATTTCTAATCATTTTGTTTGTATCAGAATTTCGACAAAGGTAGAACCTCAATGTTAACTTAATGTTTCCGGAACAATACAATAAGGTTAATAGCGTTTTCCAGTTTTCTTTGGTTGATCTTTCATCAATCAACAAAAAAACTATAAACCGATTTTCTCTTTCAAAACCTGAAAAACGGCTTTCAGATATTCTTTATTTTCCAACGACATAGGCAGTAAAGCTTGGTCAATAAGCATTCTTATATGGAGTTGCTGTAATTCTTGCAGGTCTTTTTCTGAAGCTTGTGTATCAGGAAAAAGTTCGTCCAGGTGGCGTTCCAGTTCATACAAAGCTTTGGTATGAACACGTCCGTAATTATTGTATTCAAAAATAAGCGAACTATAAATGAAATCATAATCGATATATTCCTGCTGAATATTTTGAAGATTTAATGGAACCATAACCTCATCTTCGTTAAAAGATTGGCGGGTGGCTACATTGATGTTTTCAGCATTGTCGATTGCTGCTTTTTTCTCATCGTACAGATTATCAATAGCTTGACTATATTTATTTTTTGTCCACTCTTTGCTGCGGACCTTCTCTTTATAGCTTTGAATCAGTGATTGATACCCAAGCTTTTCTAACTTCTTTTCTTTATTAGATTTAAAAAACGAAAGCATCTTTTTGTTTTTAGCTATTAATTTTCAGCATAATTAGAAGGCTTCGATGACATTTTATTTTTTATGCTTTATTTATTTTTATGAAAACGTCTTATCTCTTTCAGCAATTCAGACGAATATACGAAATTGACAATATCTTCGTTGTCTGTTTTCATAATCTCTTCGCTGTTTCCTTCCCAAACCAACTTACCATCTTTTAAGAACACGATGTGTTCACCAATTTGTAAAACAGAGTTCATATCGTGGGTATTGATCACCGTAGTCATATTATATTCGCGGGTAATTTCCTGAATGAGTTCATCAATAACAATGGCTGTTTGGGGATCCAGACCCGAGTTGGGTTCGTCACAAAACAGATATTTGGGATTATTTACAATAGCCCGTGCAATAGCAACCCGTTTTTGCATTCCTCCGGAAATTTCCGACGGCATTTTTTGATTAGCCCCCACAAGGTTGACACGTTCAATTACCTCCTGAACCCGGTCTTTAATTTCGGCATTGCTTTTTGTAGTAAACATTTTCAAAGGAAAACCGATGTTTTCCTCCACATTCATCGAGTCAAACAAAGCACTTCCCTGAAAAACCATTCCCATTTCGGTTCTTAAGTTACGCTTGTCATTGGGTTCTAACGTTGCAAAGTCTTTGCCGTCAAATAAAATCTGACCGCTATCCGGCGTATGAACTCCAAGCAAAGTTTTGAGCATTACTGTCTTTCCCGAACCCGACTGTCCGATAATCAGATTGGTTTTACCCGGTTCGTATTTGGTGGAGATTCCTTTTAAAACTTCTTTTCCGTCAAAGGATTTTTTTAAATCTTTTACCTCTATCATTATGCCAGTAAGATTTGAGTTAGTAAATAGTTGCAGATAATGATGGTAATCGAAGTCCACACAAATGATTTGGTAGCTGCTTTACCTACTTCCAGTGCACCACCTTCCATATAATATCCGTAAAAAGACGGCACGGTTGCCAATACTAGTCCAAAGACAAACGTTTTGATGAATGCATAGGTAATATGAAACGGTTGAAAATCGTCCTGAAGTCCTTTTATAAATTCTTCAGGCGCAAGGTATCCTCCCAAAGAACCGGCTATGTAACCACCAAACACCCCTACAAACATACTTATCCCAATGAGAAATGGATACAATAAAGAAGCGATCAGTTTAGGAAACACTAAATAATTCAAGGGGTTGATTCCCATTACTTCTAAAGCATCGATTTGCTCAGTTACGCGCATTGTTCCGATACTCGAGGTAATGTACGAGCCCATACGTCCTGCCATAATAATGGAAACAAACGTAGGCGAAAATTCCAATATGATGGATTGACGTGCAGTAAACCCGATAAGATATTTCGGAATGATGGGGTTGTTTAAGTTCAACGCTGTCTGAATCGTTACTACCGCTCCGATAAAGAACGAAAGAAAAGCGACAATTCCCAGAGAACCAATGATCAACTCATCGATTTCTTTGAAAATAAGTCCCCTCATAATACGCCATTTGGTTGGTCTTCTAAAGATTTCGCCAATCATTATGAAGTACTTCCCGACGTTTGTCAACATTCGTGATATCATATCTCTGTTTTAAATTGCTAATTTACCAAAATCCAGTGATTATTTCTTTAAATAAGATAATTAAAACAACTTCTGTTTCATTTTCTTCCAGCGGTAATTTCGGATAAATTGTGCTTGTTCTTTAGTAACCAACAACGGTACTTTGCTTTGTTTTGCTTTAAAAAATCCTTTTAAATAATCAACGAAAAGCAACGGTTTTTGTTTTCGTAAAGCCAGTTTTAAACTTGCAATTGCAGTAATCCAAAAACCATAGCCCAGGGTGTAAAAAGCTTCGCCTTGCTTGTAGCGTGCCGTTTTATCGTAGATGGCTCCGGTGGGTTTCAGGTGTTTTACTTTTAAATCGGGCAATGTAATAATTTTCCAACCATAAAATCTACAAAGCAATTCATCTACTGTATCCCAACCCATAGCAGGTTTCAGTCCTCCGATTTGTTCAAAACATTCTTTTCTATATGCTTTAAATGCGCCGCGGATGTGGTCTTTATCGGTTAGGTTTTCCAAAATCCACAAACCGTTTTTTTCGATATAAGCAAATCCGCCCGCCATTCCGACATTAACATCAGACTGGAAAACGGCAGCAACCTGTTCAAAATAGTTTTTCGGCAGAATTAAATCGGCATCTAATTTTACAATAATATCGTACGAATTATCCAATGTTTCATAGCCTTTGTAAAAAGCGTTGATGACCTTGCTGCCTGGCAAATGTTTGTTTTC